>JAISTN010000206.1 GCA_031272565.1 Bifidobacteriaceae bacterium | reverse complement strand
CTTTCTGGGTCGGCATCGGCCCCCGCCTCGTCATTGGCCGCCTGGAGTGTCACCGTCAGGCCGGGCCCGGTAACAGCGACCGCCCCGGACACGGCCGCCAACGCCTGGGCCTGCCGGGCCGCCGCCGGGTCCTGTTGGCCCAGCGCCGCCTGGCGCAGGTCGCGCACCTCGGCGCCCAGTTCCTTGGCTGTCTGCGTCAGGGCCTCGACCTTGGCGTAGGCCTCTTGGGCGTTGGTTTCTAGCACGGCCCGGGCTTGTAGATCGGCCGGCTCGGGGCTGCGCAGGGCGCGCACCCCCCAGGCCACCGCCAGGCCCAGCACCAGCGCCACCACCAGGACGGGCAGGCCGGCCCAGCGCGGTCCGGGCTGGGTCTGGGCGGCCTTGCGTTGGGCGGCCTCGGCGTAACCGGCGTCCAGGGGCCGCTTGATGACCTCGGTCAGCAGGGTCATGGAGGCGTCGACCGGCCGCGGCCGGTTGGGGGGCGCCATCAGGCCACCGCCCAGCGGATGGCCCGGCGGGCCTCGATCAGGTAGACCACGCAGGCCACCCAGTACAGGGCCAGGCCCCAGATGGCGCAGGCCCAGCCACAGGTCCGGGCCACCGCGCCCACCCAGTTGTCCAGTGAACCCAGCAGCAACAGGGGGAAGGCGTACATCAACCCCAAGGTGGCGGCCTTGCCCACAAACACCACCTCCGGCGGTGACTGGCCGCGGCGGCGCAACACCAGCAGGGTCACGCCCATGACGCCTTCGCGCACCACCAGCAGCGCCATCAGCCACCACGGGATGGTGCCGCGCCAGAGCAACCCAAAGACCGTCACCAGGATGAAGGCCCGGTCCGCCGCCGGGTCCAATAGCCGGCCCCACTTGGAGAACTGCTGCAGGCGCCGGGCGGCAAAGCCGTCCAACCAGTCGGTGATGCCGGACACGGCCAGCACGGCGATGGCCCAGCCGTCCTGGTGGATGGCGATCAGCCAGACGAACACCGGCACCAAGGCAAGGCGGGCCAGCGAGATGCCGTTTGGCACCGTCAACAGCCGGTCTTCGTTCTGGGCCATGGTTTCACCTTAAGGGAAGGTCCAACGGATATGGTTCATGACGTGGCGTATGTGTTCCTGTCCGGTCCGGTCAGCAACGAGCAGGTGATCAAGAAGTCCCGCTTCATCACCCAACTGTTCCCGCTGACCGACCCGGAAGCGGCCCGGGCGCTGATCCAGGCGGTACGCAAGGAGCACTACCAGGCCCGGCACCACTGTTCGGCTTCGATTGTGGGCCCCGCCGGCGAATGGCAGCGGTCCAACGACGACGGCGAACCGGCCGGGACCGCCGGCGCCCCCATGCTGGAGGTGCTGCGCCGCCGCCAAGTGAGCGACATCCTGGCGGTGGTGACGCGCTACTTTGGCGGCACGCTGCTGGGGGCCGGCGGCCTGGTGCGGGCCTATGCCGGCGGGGTGACGGCGGCCTTGGACCAGGCCCGTTTGGTGCGTAAGGTGTGGCGGGACATAGTGCACGTTGAGGTGCCGGCCGCGGCGGCGGGCCGGGCCGAACACGATCTGAGGGCCTTCGCCGAACGCAGCCCCGGTGTGGCCGTACAGGCGGTCAGCTACAGCCCGGCCGGGGCCACCCTGGAGGTGGCGCTGGACCCGGCCGCCCGCGCCGGGCTGGAGGCCTGGCTGGCCGGCGCCGCCCTGCCCGCGCGCCTCAACGATGCCGGCCGCGCGCTCACTACGATGGACCAATGACCACCCGCCCGGCCTATGAGGCCCTGCTCGAAAAGGTCCTCACCGAGGGCACCCACAAGGCCGACCGCACCGGCACCGGCACCACCTCGCTGTTCGCCCAGCAGATGCGCTTCGACCTGACGCAGGGTTTCCCGCTGGTTACCACCAAGGCGGTCCACATCAAGTCGGTGGTCACAGAGTTGCTGTGGTTCTTGCAGGGCGGCCACAACGTCCGCTGGCTGCAGGAACGCGGCGTCAGGATCTGGAACGAATGGGCGGCGCCCGATGGCGAGTTGGGGCCGGTCTATGGCGTCCAGTGGCGCTCCTGGCCGGCGCCGGACGGTTCCACGATCGACCAGATCCAGGGAGCACTCGACTTGCTGCGGACCAACCCAGATTCGCGCCGCATCATCGTTTCGGCCTGGAATGTGGGCTACCTGAATCAGATGGCGTTGCCGCCCTGCCATCTGCTGTTCCAGTTCTATGTTGCCCAGGGCCGGCTGAGCTGCCAGTTGTACCAGCGCAGCGCCGACTTGTTCCTGGGCGTGCCCTTCAACATCGCGTCCTATGCACTGTTGACCCACATGATGGCGGCTCAGGCCGGGCTGGCGGTGGGCGAGTTTATCTGGACCGGCGGCGACTGCCACATCTACGACAACCACGTCGACCAGGTGCGCGAACAGTTGTCCCGCCAGCCGTACCCCTACCCGCACCTGGAGTTGGCGCCGGCGCCGTCACTGTTCGACTACACGCTGGAACACGTCGACTTCCCGGATTACCGGCACCACGCGGCGATCAAGGCTACAGTGGCCGTGTGATTTCACTGATCTGGGCGGAGGCCCGCGGCGGCGTGATTGGCGCCAGCGGCACCCAGCCGTTCGAACTGCCGGAAGACATGGCCCACTTCCGCCGCTTGACCAAGGGCCACCCCGTGGTGATGGGCCGCCACACCTGGCTGGCCCTGCCGGAACAGTCCCGCCCGTTGCGCGGCCGGGCCAACATCGTCATGACCCATGACCGCGCCTTCAAGGCCGAGGGCGCCACCGTGGTGCAGACGTTGGGCCAGGCGCTGGGCGCGGCGGCCGATTCGGGCCTGCCCAGTCCGGTCTGGTGCATTGGCGGCGGGGCGATGTACCGCTTGTTTGAGCCGCTGGCCGGCACCGCCCGGGTGACGGTGGTGGACCTGGAGGTGGAGGGCGACACGTTCGCGCCCGTCTTGGAACACCCCTGGGCCAAGACCAAATCCGACCCTGCTGAGGGCTGGCACACCTCCGCCAATGGCATCCGCTATCGCTTCGACACCTGGCGGCGTGCCGGGGCCCGCTAGGCCAGCCAGCCACTTACTGTGGAGTTGTGAAGACTTCCGCCCTGCCGGACAGCCGCTTCGCGGAGGCGCTCGAATCGATCCGGGCGGCCCGCACCGACCAGGTTGTCCTGGAGGAGATCCCGGCCCCGGCCAGGGCTGCCACCTACGCGGTGGCCCTGGAAGCCCGCGTGCCGGGCGGCGACGGTGAGGACGCCGCCGCCGGGTCAATCATCGTGCTGCACGAGCCGGGCGGGCATGTGGTCTGGGAGGGTGATTTCCGGATCGTCACCGTGGCTAAGGCCTTGGTTGAACCGGAACTCGGGGCGGATCCGTTCTTGGCCCAGGTCGCCTGGTGCTGGCTGGCGGAATCGTTGGACACGGCCGGCATCGGCTTTTCACATCTGGCCGGAACCATCACCCGGACCGTTTCGGAGACCTTTGGCGACTTGAAGGTGCGCGGCGACCAGGTGGGGATTGAAGCCCGGGCCTCGTGGACGCCCTCGTCGCCCGATGTCGGCCCCCACCTGGCCGCCTGGCTGGGCTTCCTGATGCGCTTGGGCGGCATCGAACCCCTGCCCAAGGGGGTTGTGTCGCTGGCGGCGCGGCGGTAGGCCACTTGGGCCCGGTGACGGCGGCGCGAACGGCGTAGGCTTGGCTGCGTCATGAACTTCCAGGCATTCAGTCCCGAAACCGCGGACGTTGTGCCCCTGGAGGCCCCCCCAGGTGGGCTGCCGTCTGTAGTTGACACTCCGGCAGCCCTAGCTGACGCCGTCCAAGCTTTGGCTGGCGGCCACGGCCCGGTGGCGGCCGATTCGGAGCGGGCCAGCGGCTTCCGCTATGGCGCGTATGCCCAGTTGGTGCAGTTCTTCCGCCGCGGCACCGGCTTGGTGCTGATCGACGCGGTGGCCCTGCCGGACCTGGCGGCCGTCTCCCAGGCGTTGGCCGGCACCGAGTGGGTGTTGCACGCCGCTTCGCAGGACCTGCCTTGCCTGCGCGATGTCGGCCTGGAACCACAGGTGTTGTTCGACACCGAACTGGGGGCACGGCTGTTGGGCTGGCCTCAGGTGGGCCTGGCTGGGGTGGTGGCCCGGACGCTGGGTCTGGGCCTGGCCAAGGCCTATTCCGCCCAGGACTGGTCCCGGCGGCCCTTGCCTCAGCAGTGGCTCAACTACGCCGCCTTGGACGTGCTGGTGCTGGTGGATGTGCGTGACGCGGTGGCGCGCGAACTGGAGGCGGCCGGCAAGCTGGATCTGGCCCGGGCCGAATTCCAGGCCGTCTTGGAAGCGCCACCCCACGTGCCCAAGCCGGACCCGTGGCGCCGCACGTCCGGTGTGCACGCCATCCGCGACCAGCGCCGCCTGGCGGTGGTGCGTGAACTGTGGCAGGCCCGGGACGCCCTGGCGCAGAAGATCGACCTGGCGCCGGGCCGGGTGCTGCCGGACGCCGCCATCGTGGCAGCGGCCCAGGCAGACTTGGCCAACCCGGAACAACTCAAGACCATTCACCCGTTTGGGGCCAAGGGCCAGGCCAAGTGGCTGAACCGCTGGTGGGGCGCCATCCAGCGGGCCAAGGCACTGCCCAAGGGCAAGCTGCCCAGTGCCAAGGGGCCAAAGCACCCGGGTCCTGGCGCGGTGCGCAGTTGGGCCAAACGCAACCCGGCGGCGGCGGCCCGCTGGGACCTGGTCAAGGCGGCGGTGGCCCAACTCTCCGATGCCCAGGCCATTCCGGCCGAAAACCTGATGCAGCCCGATCTGCTGCGGGCGGTGGTGTTCGACGCCCCGGCGGATGTGCCGGCCGCCATGGCGGCCGGCGGCGCCCGCCCCTGGCAGGTGGGCCTGGTGGCGCCCCTGGTGGAGCGGGCCATCGTGGAGCACCCCGACCAGGGCAACCCGCCGGCTCAGGAGCAGTAGGCGCCTAGGCGCCGTCGCGGCGGATCGGCTGGTCCACCAGCAGGGCGGCCTGGATCCTTTCCGCCACCGCCGCGGGCGTCAAGCCGGCCCCTTCCGCCAGGGCTTCACGGGAGGCGGTCTCGCAGAACTCAAGGGGCAGGCCCAGCGTGATGACCGGCAGGCCGGAGCCGGCGGTGGCGATTTCCCGGGCCAGCGCCTCGCCTGCTCCCCCGGTCACAATGCCGTCCTCCAGCGTCACCACCAGTTCGTGGGCCGCCGCCAGCCGCACCAGGCCGGCGCTGACCGGCAGGGCCCACCGCGGGTCAACCACCGTCACGCCTAGGCCGGCCGCCGCCGCCAACTGGCCAGCCGCCACGGCCGTCGCCACCTCGGCGCCGTAGCCCACCAGCAGCACTTGGGCTTCCAGCCCGGCGGCCGGGCGGGCCAGGATATCGACCCCATCTAGCCGTTCCAGTGCCGGTAGATCATCTGGCAGGGAGCCCTTGGGGTACCGCAGCACGGTGGGAGCGTCATCGACCGCCACCGCCTCGCCCAGCAGTTCGCGCAGCCGGGCGCCGTCGCGCGGCGCCGCCAGCCGCAGCCCTGGCACCAGCCGGAACAAGGCCAGGTCCCATTGGCCGTTGTGGCTGGGTCCGTCGGTGCCGGTCAGGCCGGCCCGGTCCAGCACAAAGGTGACCCCGGCGTGGTGCAGCGCGGCGTCCATCAAGACCTGGTCGAAGGCCCGGTTGAGGAACGAGGCGTAGACGGCCACCACCGGGTGCAGGCCGGTGTAGGCCAGGCCGGCGGCCATGGTGGCGGCGTGGGCCTCCGCGATCCCAACATCGAAGACCCGGTCCGGGAATTCGGCCGCGAACGGCACCAGCCCCACCGGCTCCAACATGGCGGCGGTGATGGCCACCACCTTGGGGTTGGCCCGGCCCAGCCGGACCAGTTCGTCAGAAAAGACCGAGGTCCAACCGAAGCGCGAGGGCTCCAGCGGCAGGCCGGTTTCCGGGTGGATCCGGCCCACCGCGTGGAAGCGGTCCAGGCCGTTCGATTCGGCCGGCACGTAGCCCCGGCCTTTTTCCGTGATGACGTGCACTATGACCGGGCCGCCGTAGGCTTTGGCCTGGGTCAAGGCGCGTTCCACCGCCGGCTCGTCGTGGCCGTCCACCGCGCCGATGTACTTCAGACCCAGGTCCTCAAACATGACCTGCGGTGCCACCACGTCCTTGATGCCCTTCTTCAGGCCGTGCAGCGCGGCGTAGACCAGCGCCCCCAGGCGGCCGTGGGCCTGCAGCGTTCGTTTGCCCCAGGTCAGCGCCTTCTCATAGTGCGGCCTGGTACGCAGCCCGTTCAGGTGGGCCGCCAGCCCGCCAATGGTGGGGGCATAGGAGCGGCCGTTGTCGTTGACCACAATCACCAGCCGGCCAGACCGCTCGGCCGCGATGTGGTTCAGGGCCTCCCAGCTCATGCCGCCGGTCAGGGCGCCATCGCCCACCACCACCACGGTGTAGCGCTCCGGCTGGCCGTTCAGGCGCCGCCCGGCGGCGATGCCGTCCCCCCACGACAGACCGGCCGAAGCGTGGGTGTTTTCGACGACATCGTGCACCGATTCGGCCCGGCTCGGATAGCCGGACAGGCCCCCCTGGGCCCGCAGGTGGCTGAAGTCCTGCCGGCCGGTCAGCAGCTTGTGGACATAGGCCTGGT
>JAISTN010000130.1 GCA_031272565.1 Bifidobacteriaceae bacterium | reverse complement strand
TGAGCGACTACATCTGCCCGTTCTGCCTCAAACTGGAACAGGCCCAGGGCTACAACCTTGGGGTCGCCATGCGTGAGGGCCGCATCCAGTTGATAGTGCATCCGCTGGGCTACCTTGACAGCTATTCCACCACCAACTACTCCAGCCGGGCCGCCAACGCCGCGGCCACGGTGGCGGCCTTGGCGCCGGAGTACTTCTGGGACTTCAACCAAACGCTGTGGCGCCACCAGCCGGCCGAGGGCGGCCCCGGCCTGAGCGACGAAGACCTGGTCGCGCTGGCCCTTGAGGCCGGTGTGCCGGCCGCCGTGGCGGACCAGTTCGGTGATGGGCTGTACGCGGCCTGGGTGGCCGAATCGACGGCCGGCATCGCGGCCTCAGAGCAATTCCAGGGCACCCCCTGGGTGCTGATGAAGGTTCCGGGTGAGGACCAGTACTACCAGTGGTATTGGCCCAACGACGACCTGGACCAGGCGGTGGCCAACGTGGCCGCCGGCCAAGCCCCGGCCGGTTCCTGACGCTCTAGAGGCTGGCCGGCCAGCCAGCCTCAATCGGTTTCGGCCGGCGCCTCAATCCGGGCCTTGGCCTGGTCCAGCCAGGCTTGGCAGCGGGCCGCCAGGGCCTCGCCCCGCTCCCACAGGTTCAGGGCTTCTTCCAGGGTCTGCGAGCCGGCCTCCAGCGACTGGACCACGCTGACCAGTTCGGCCCGGGCCTGCTCATAGGTCAGTTCCTCCACCGGAGTGGGTGGCGTTGCTTGGTTCGCCATGGTCACCGCTGCCTTCCGCTTGTCGCCTTCGTCTGACCGGCCCTGGCCTTGGGCTGGCCAGCGCCATCCTCAACCCCAGCCGTCGCCGTCGCACCGAACATGCCCCCGGCCACCCGCACCTTGAGGACCGTCCCGGCCGCTGCCTGGGCCGGATCGGTCACCAGCTTGCCAGCGGTGGTGGCCACCAGGGCGTAACCCCGGTCCAGCGTGGCGTGCGGCGACAGGGCCGCCACCTGGGCCGCCAGCTTCGTCACCAGGGCGGACTCGGCCACCACCCGTCGCTCAATGCCGCGCCGGGCGTCCTGCGCCAAACCGGTCACCTCTGCCACGCGGGCAGTGATGATCCAGGTGGGATCAGCCAAAGCCGGCCGGGACCGCAACTGGGCCAGGCGGTAGGATTCGTCGTCCAGCCGCCGCCGCAGGGCGGCCCGGATCCGCCCGGCGCAACTTTCTACCAGGGCCTGTTCCTCCGCCTGGTCCGGCACGATCCGCTTGCCTGCCTCGGTGGGGGTGGCGGCCCGGAAGTCTGCCACCAGGTCCAGTAACGGCGCATCGGGCTCGTGCCCGATGGCGCTCACCACCGGCGTCCGCGCCGCCGCCACCGCCCGGATCAGGCTCTCATCGGAAAACGGCAGCAAGTCCTCAACCGAGCCGCCGCCGCGGGCAATCACTATCACCTCGACATCGGCGGCCTGATCAAGTTCCTCAAGGGCCCCGATCACGGCCCCGGCCGCCGTGGGCCCCTGGACCGCCACTTCGCGGACCTCGAACCGCACGGCTGGCCAGCGGCGCGTAGCCACCTCGACCACATCGTGCTCCGCCTTGGAATCCCGTCCACAGATCAAACCGACCAGAGCCGGGGCGAAGGGCAACGCCTGCTTCAAGGCCAGGTCGAACAAGCCCTCGGCCGCCAACCGGCGCTTCAGTTGCTCCAGCCGGGCCAACAGTTCGCCCTCACCCGCCAGCCGGATCTCACGCACCTTGAGCGACAGCTTGCCGCGGCCCAACCAGAAATCCGGCTTGGCGTCCACCACCACCCGGGCGCCTTCCTTCAGGTCCAGGCCGTTCAACACCGACCGGTAGATGGTCAGGTCCAGGGAGACATCCTCGGTGACGTCGCGCAACACGGCGTAGGCCAGGCCGGCGCGGACGTTCAACTGGACAATCTGCCCTTCGATCCAGACCGACCCCAGCCGGTCAATCCAGCCCTTGATCTGCTGGGCCACCACCCTGACCGGCCAAGGGGCCTCGGGGCTTGACTGGTTCATTGGCTAGTGCTTCACGGTCAGCGGCAGCTTGACCCGCGACTTATTGACATCCGCGAAGAAGTCATTGCCCTTGTCGTCCACCACAATGAAGGCCGGGAAGTCCACCACTTCGATTCTCCAGATCGCCTCCATGCCCAGTTCGGGGTATTCCAGCACCTCGACCGACTTGATGCAGTCCTGCGCCAAACTGGCGGCCGGCCCGCCAATCGACCCCAGGTAGAAGCCGCCATGGGCCTGGCAGGCCTCGGTCACCGCCTTGGAGCGGTTGCCTTTGGCCAGCATCACCAGCGACCCGCCGGCCGCCTGGAAGCGGTCCACGTAAGAGTCCATCCGGCCGGCCGTGGTGGGCCCAAACGACCCTGAAGGCAGCCCGGCCGGGGTCTTGGCCGGCCCGGCGTAGTAGACCGGATGGTCCTTGAAGTACTGCGGCAGGTCTTCCCCGGCGTCCAAACGGTCGCGCAACTTGGCGTGCGCGATGTCGCGCGCCACCACCAACGTGCCGGTCAGCGACAGCCGGGTCTTGATGGGGTATTTGGTCAGTTCGGCCAGGATTTCCGGCATCGGCCGCGTGAGGTCGATCTTGACCGCGGCATCGGCCGCCGGTTCGGTCTGGCTGGTGGCGGGCAGGTACTGGGCCGGGTCGCGTTCCAGTTGTTCGATGAAGACGCCATCGGAGGTGATCTTGGCCAGGCATTGACGATCGGCCGAACAGGACACGGACAAGGCCACCGGCAGGGAAGCGCCGTGCCGGGGCAGGCGCACCACCCGCACGTCGTGGCAGAAGTACTTGCCGCCAAACTGC
>JAISTN010000053.1 GCA_031272565.1 Bifidobacteriaceae bacterium | reverse complement strand
AGTCCAGGAGCCGTTATCTGCCGTGCGGAGAGAGTTGCTGCAGTTTCAGGCCCGAAAAACTACCGGAAGTCTCTCCGGATCGACTGGAAGGGGCCCAGAACTACCGTACGTCTCTCCGGAATGCCCGACGCCGCCCTGTGGACTACCGGAAGTCTCTCCGCATCGATGGGAAGGGACCCAGAACTACCGTAAGTCTCTCCGGAATGCCCGATGCCGCCCTGTGGACTACCGGAAGTCTCTCCGGATCGACTGGAAGGGACCCAGAACTACCGCAGGTCTCTCCGGAATGCCCGATGCCGCCCTGTGGACTACCAGAACTCTCTCCGCATCGACTGGAAGGGACCCAGAACTACCAGAAGTCTCTCCGCAAGTGCCGGTGCCGCCCACCATCCCAGGCCAGTCGTCGCAGACTCAATGACCCGTGAACCCACCGTCAACCGCCCAAGCCGTCCAGCCTAGGCATCCCAGGCCAATTCGTCACTGTCTCAACCACCACCAAACCTGCCGCTGCCAGCCAAGCCCGCCAACACACAGTCCCAGGCCAGTCGTCGCAGACTTAGTGACCCGTCCACCCGCCGCGACAACCCATCATTCCTACTCAGACTCGTGATCAGCGCCCGATCCTCCATGCTGATCACCCATCCAATCGTGGTCGGGTGGCTGCATTTTCGACCGGCGTCGACATTCCCACCCCCGCGGTGCCGGTTGGCCACCCGGGGCCAGGTCCAAGGTGGCCACTGCCGTTGCGCAGTTCGTCAGGCGGGGACGGGTCCAAGGTGACGAACCTGGGCGGCACCGGGCGGCACCGGGCAGGCTTCAGGCTTGAGCGGGACCCAGGGCGGGGCCGAGTCTCGGTAGAGTGGTGCCCCAAAGCTGTTCCCTAACCCCGGAAGGGCAATTCCCCCAGACATGGCCTCAGAGCAACGCGAAGCCTTTCAGGTCGACCTGCACGGCGTGGTCGACCTGTTTGCGCACCACCTGTATTCCAGCCCGCGCGTCTACCTGCGCGAACTGTTGCAGAACGGCGTCGACGCCATCACGGCCCGCCAAGCCTTGGAACCTGACTGCCCAGCCCAGGTGCGCCTGGTCCCAACCGACGGCGGCGGGCTGGAAGTTCACGACACAGGGATTGGCCTGACGGCCGCCGAGGCCACCGAACTACTGGCCACCATTGGCCGGTCCTCGAAGCGTTCGGCCGACCTGGAACAAGCCCGGGGCCAGTACCTGGGCCAGTTTGGCATCGGCCTGCTGAGCGCCTTCATGGTGGCCGAGCGGATCGAGATGTACTGCCGGTCCGCCCGCGATCTGAACGCGCCGCCGGTCTGCTGGACCGGCTACGCCTCCGGCGAATACACCCTGGAGGAAATCACGCTGGAGCGCTACACCCAGGCGGCCGGTACCGAAGAGCCAGGCTCAACGGTGGTGCTACAACCCCGCCGCGACCAAGAACACTGGCTCAAGCCGGACACGGTGGCAGCTTTGGCGGAGGACTTCGGTTCGCTGCTGCCACTCGACATCGCGATTCAAGCCAAGTTGCCCGATGGCGAGCGCCTGTGGCGCCGTCTCAGCCTGCCGCAGCCGCCCTGGCTGGCCGAACACCCCAACCCGGCCGCCCGCGAGCGGGCCCTGGCCGCCTACTGCGAGCAATCCCTGGGCTTCACGCCGCTGGCCTCATTTGACCTCAACCTGCCACTGGTGGGCCTGACCGGCGTGGCGTTTGTGCTGCCCACGGCCACCTCGCCCACCAACCAGTCCGCCCACCGGGCCTACCTGAAGCGCATGCTGGTGGGCCAGAAAGTGCAGGGCCTGCTGCCGGACTGGGCCTTCTTTGTCCGCTGCGTGGTGGATTCGTCCGCCCTGCGGCCCACCGCCTCGCGGGAGGCCCTGTATGAGGACGAAATCCTGCTCGCCACCCGGGAAGCCCTGGGCCGCGAGGTGCTGCGCTGGACGGCTGAGTTGTTGGAGACGCCATCGGCCGCCCAAAGGGCCTTTGTCAAGACCCACCACCTGGCCATCCGGGCGCTGGCGCTGCACGACCCGGACATGCTGGAACTGGCCGCCAAGGTGCTGCCCTACGAAACCTCGCTGGGCGTGGCCACCCTGGCAGAAGCCCAGGCCGCGCAAGGCCAGGTCCTCTACACCACCACGGTGGAGGACTACCGCCGGGTGGCGCCGGTGGCCCGCGCCCAGGGGTTGGGCCTGGTCAACGCCGGCTACGTCTACGATGCCGACCTGCTCAGCCGCCTGGCCAAGGCCAAGCCCGAATGGCGCATCCGGCCGCTCGAAGCCAAAGACGTGGAGCAGACCCTGACCCCCTTGGAGCCCCAGGAAGAACTGGACTTCCTGGACCTGCTGCTGGCCGCCCCCACCGCCCTGGATGGCCTGGATTGCGAGGCCGTGGTGCGGCGGTTCGAACCAAGCGAACTACCCGCCATGTTTGTCACCGACACGGAGATCGAGCACCAGCGGGCGCTGGACCAGACCCGCCAGG
Source organism: Bifidobacteriaceae bacterium (assembly GCA_031272565.1). GTDB lineage: Bacteria > Actinomycetota > Actinomycetes > Actinomycetales > WQXJ01 > JAISSX01. The sequence goes on along the minus strand of JAISTN010000053.1, from coordinate 7,846 downwards.
CGGCGGACAACATCTGGGCGGACGTGCTGGGCGAGTTTGCACAGGCGACGGCCAGCCGGCGCCTGGTGCTGAACGCCTCCAACCAGACGGTCAGGGCACTGGCGGCGGTGGCCGATGGCGAGGTCTACCAGGCCGGCACCCGGTCGCTGTATGTGACCGCGCAACTCCTGGCGGGCGAGCCGCTGCGGGCGCAGGAGGCCGACTTGATGAACGACGCCCTGGGCACCCTGTTGCGCCGGGCGGTGCGGCGGGACCCCAAGGACTGACGGCGGCGGGCGTATCCCGCCGGGAGAGCAACGCGAAGGAGACCAACATGGCACGGTCAAAGAGCCAGGCCGATGACGCCATCCATACCATCGACACGATGCCCTATGGCCGGGCCCGCACCGCGGCGGCCCTGGCGGAAGCCAACCGGATCGAGGCGGAAGGCCCACGCGAATCGTTGGCCTACGCCCTCAACACCCTGGTGGAGTCCTACCATTTTGGCGGCGAGCCAGAAAAGGCCTACGTGCCGTTCACCCGGGCGGTGGCGCTGTACGACCAACACCCGGAACTGCTGGATGAGACCGACCGCCACTCGCTGTTCTGGAGTTTCAAGTGGATGGTGTCATCCCTCAAGGACTACCCCACGGTGCCGGCCGCCCAGATCGATGCCACGCTGCGGGACATGGCGGAACGCTTTGCCCGCGAATCGATCAGCCACGATGCCGTGGCGCACACCCGCTTCAGTTGGCTGTGGCACCAAGGTTCGCCGGAGGCGGCGGCGGCCTTCGATGAGTGGGGCCGCCAAACCCGGGATGCGATCTCCAACTGCCGGCTGTGTTCCGAATCCGACCGGGTCTACTACATGATCCAGAACGGCCAGGTGGACCAGGGCCTTGACCTGCTGGAACGCACCCAAAGCGACCCCACGATCCGCCAGGAGTGCCACGCCGAGCCGGGCTTTGTGCTAACGGTGGCGGCGCTCGCCTACGCTGGCCGGGGGCAGCCGGGTGACGCCGCCAAGGCGATCACGGCGCACCGCCGGGCGCTGGCCTTCTTTGAGGATTCTTCGGCCGAGTTGGCCAGCTCGAAGGCCCGCGTGGTGGAGTTCCTGGCCCGCAGCCACAACCCGGCGGCGGCCATCCGCTACCTAGAGAAGCAGCAGGCCTTCCTGCTGCGACCCGAGGCCCCCCTGGACCGGCTGCTTTTCTTGCAGCAGGTGGGCGCCGCCCTAAAGGTGCTGGTGGATGACTTGGGGGCAGCGGATCAGCCGGTCCATCTGCATGAGGTCCCGGCCACCACGGTGGGCGAGCTGTGGGCTTGGGTGCAGCGTGAAGCGCCAGCCCTGGCGGCCCAGTTCGACGCCCGCAACGGCCGGCCGGCCTGTTCGGAGCGGCTGCACCAGGCCTGGCAGGTGGGGCCGTTCCCCGAGCCGCTGGACTTGTCGGTGGTGCCGGGGTTTAGCGGTGCCGGTACCGAGTCTGGAGCCGGTGCGAGCACGGCGGTGAGCACGGCGGTGAGCAGCGGGGGTCCGGCTGGGGCCGGCGCAAGCAGCGGGAGCACCGACACGAGCAGCGCGAGCGGCGATGCGGCGGCCGTCCAGGATGACCGGCCGGCCGCCGGCCTGAGCTGGGAGCAGCAGGACGATCTGCTGCGCCAGGCAGAGCGGATGGCCCGCCACCGGGACGATGACCTGAGCCCGGCAGCCGACCTGTACCACCAAGCCGCCCAGGCCTTTGAGCAGGCCGGACGCCTGGAGGAGGCGGGCTTCGCCCTGGCTGAGGCCGGCCAACTGGCCGGCTTGTTGGGTGACCTGGAGGGCGCGGTGGCCTGCCTGGGCCGGGCGGCCGGACTGTTGCAGGCCACCGGCACGGACATCGCCTTCCGCGGCCCGGTGATGATCGCCTGGGCCGGCTACCTGAGCCAACTGTTCCAGACCGACCAGGCCCTGACGGCCCTGACCGAGGCCGGCACCGAGGTGGCCAACGCCCTGCTGGGCCTGGCGAGCGAACCGGCGGACGGCCCGGTTCCCTCAACCACCCTTGACAAGGCACCCAGTTCGCCGGAGGAGCCGGCGGCGCAGCGCAAAGTCCGCCTGGAAGACTTGCAGCACGACTTGGATGGCGCGCGGGCAGCCATCCTGGAGGCCCAGGGCCAGCCGGCCCAGGCCGCCCAGGTGGCCGAATCGGCCGCCCACTACTGGGCCCGGCGGGGCTGGTTCGCCAAAGCGGCGGCCGCCTTCGAGGCGGCCGGCCAGGCGCTCCTCAAGACCGAACCGGAGCGGGCCGCCTACCTGCTGGAATCGGCCGTGGAGGGCTACCAACTGGCGGGCCAGCGCACCCCCCGCTTGCAAGCCGCGGGCGTGCTGATTGACCTGCTGAACCGGCTGGGCCGCACCCTCGAAGCTGAACGCCTCACCGAATCGCTCTAGGCACGCTAGACCTGGCCTGCCGCAACACCGGCCAGTTGGCGCTGCCATTCGCCCCATGACCGGGGGCAGAGCCGCTACGATTGGGAACGGAGTCAGCCGGCCCGACCTGGGGCGCCACGCCCACCGGTCCTCCCAAGCCCTGCTTGCCTGCCCATGATCCATCACGAGACCCTTCCCACATGACCACCTCCACCAACGCCCCAGGCGCCTTGACACTCGTGGTGCTGGCTGCCGGTCTGGGCTCCCGGTTTGGCGGCTCCAAACAGACCACGGCTGTCGACCAGGCCGGCCACACCCTGCTGGACTACGCCATCTTCGATGCCGTCCGGGCGGGCTTCGAACGCGCCGTCCTGGTGGTGGCGCCTGGGCAGGCCGACAGCTTCCGGGCCGGCCCTGGCCGGCGCCTGAGCGAGCACATCGCAGTGGTCTATGTGGAACAGACGCTGACGGATCTGCCGGCCGGCGCAACCGCGCCGGCCGGCCGGACCAAACCCTGGGGCACCGCCCACGCCGTCTGGGCCGCCCGGCACGCCGTCCAAGGGCCTTTCGCCACCGTCAACGCGGATGATTTCTACGGCGCCACCGCCATGAGCCTGGCGGCTGGCTTCCTGCAAACGCAGGCCACACCCAGCCACCACCTGCTGGTGGGCTACCGGCTGGGCAACACCCTCTCCCCCAACGGGCCCGTCTCACGCGGGGTTTGCCAGTTGGACGCGGCCGGCCACCTGGCCCAGATCACCGAACACACGCAGATCGAGGCCGGCCCGGACGGACCCCTCTCCTACGGCTGGGTCGACCCGGCCTCGGCGAGCGCCGCACCCGCAACCTCCGCGAGCAGCGCCGGCCCACCAACCGCCACCCCCCTGCCAGCCGACACCATCGTGTCGATGAACCTGTGGGGTTTCCACCCCGGCATCTTCGACTCCCTGGAAAGCCACCTGGCCGGTTTCTTCACCCACCAGGTGCCGGCCAACCCGCTCAAGGCGGAGTGCTACCTGCCCTCACTGCCGCAGGCCCAACTGACCGCTGGCCAAGCCACCGTCACTGTCCTGGCCAGCCCGGACCAGTGGTATGGCATGACCTACGCGCAAGACTTGCCGCAGGTCACGGCGGCCTTAAGCCAGCTCAGGCAGGCCGGCGCCTACCCCGACCTATTGTGGGGTGCCGCGTGATCGAAATTGCCGGCCGGTTTGACCTCCCGGCCCCGCCCACCACCTGCCGTCCCTATGGCAACGGCCACATCAACGACACCTTCCTGGTGCAAGATGCCGCCGGAGCGCGCTACGTGCTGCAGCGGGTCAACCGGCGGGTCTTCCGCCAGCCGGAGGCGGTCATGGCCAACGTCGCCACCGTGATTGAGCACCTCTCCCAGGGGGCCAGTTCGGAGCGGGAGCACCTGACATTGGTGCCGCTGCGCGGCGCGGCCCAGCCATGGACCGTCGACCAGGCGGGCGACTACTGGCGGATGTACCACTTCATTGAGCATTCGCTGTGCCTGGAGCGGGCCGAATCAGACCAGGACATGCGCAAGGCCGGCCTGGCCTTTGGCCGCTTCCAGCGGGCCCTGGCCACCCTGCCGGCCGAGCGGCTGCACACCACCATCCCGGGTTTCCACGACACGGCCCGCTACTACGACCGCTTGACGACGGCCTTGGCGGCCGACACCGCCGGGCGGGCGGCCGATGTCGCCCCCGATGTCGCCTTCGCCCTGGACCGCCAGGATCAGGCTGACCTGCTGGGCGGCCTGGCCCGGGACGGCCGGCTGCCCACCCGGGTGACGCACAACGACACCAAGCTGAACAACGTCCTGTTCGACGCCACCACCCGTGAACCGCTCTGCGTGATTGACCTGGACACCGTCATGCCAGGCCTGCTGGTGCACGACTTTGGCGACTCGGTCCGCTTTGGGGCCAGCACAGCGGCGGAGGACGAACCAGACCTGGCGCGGGTCAGCTTCTCGCTGCCGCTATTTGAGGCCTACGCGGCTGGTTTCCTGGAGGGCTGCGGTGACACGGTGACGCCGGCCGAGGTCCAACACCTGCGGGACGGCGCCCGGCTGATCACCCTGGAACAAGGCGTGCGCTTCTTGACCGACTACCTGGAAGCCGACCAGTACTACCGCACCACGCGGCCGGGTCAGAACCTGGACCGAGCCCGGACCCAGTTCAAGCTGGTGGCAGACATGGAAAACCAGTGGGAGGCCATGGGTCAGGCGGTGGCGCACCTGGCCGGTTGAAACCCTGATCCACCGATAATCGGCGAAGTGAAGCACCAGGTGGGTGTGGTGGCAAGATGGCGACGCGATGGCAGGCTGGAGGCCTGCTGAGCGCCGCCAACGCCGCCAGCGGGCCCAGATGGGGCTGCTCAGTAGCTGAGAATCGATGGATCCGGGTTGAGCCGCGCCGGGCGGTCGCCGCGGCCGGCCGTCAGATCTGGAAGTCCTCGAAGGTCTGGACACCATACTGGGGCACGATGACGCCGTTCCAAATCTCCAGGAAGGCCTTCTTGGCGTCGGTGGCCGGTTCGTTGAAGGCGATCGCCCGGTCCCGGGCGTCCTGGCCGGCGCCGGCCTGGCAGCCCGTGTCCAACTGCGCCTGGGCCCATTCGACGTAGCCTTCATCCGCGCCCAGCGAGTTCTGTAGCGCCGTGCGCAGGTTGGCCACCAACTCAGCGCCCTGGTCAATCAGGTCCACCGGGGTTGATTCCAGCGCCGCCAGCAGGTCCCGCCGGTTCTGGGCGATGCCCTCCAAGACGGTCACCTGGCCGGACACATCCTGGCACAGGCCTACCGCATCGACGGCCGCCTGCAGGCCGCCGCGGGCCTCGGCCGACTTGTTCAGAATGTCCACCAGGTAGCGGACCTGGTCGGCGGCGTTCGCCTGCGGGGCCGTCACGTTGTAGGCGCCCTCGCCCTGGCCGGCGCCACCTTGGCCCACCCCCGGGAAGAAGTTGTTCACCACCGTCCGCTGGACCTCGTTGCCGTCCGCCAAGCCAAACACCACCACCGCCGGCGCATCATAGACACAAACCCGGTTACCGCCCACATCGGCGCAGTATGAGCCGTCAGACGCCTCGACGGCATCGGACGTGCCCTGGCCCATGTCCGGGTCAACGTAGGCCAGCCGGGTGGCCACCTGCCCTTGGCCGCAGACCAGCACGGCGGCGCCTTGGTAGGCCGACCAGGCGATGGGCCATGAGCCCTCCGGGCAGGTCAAGGCCGGGTTGGCCGCCGGGCCTTCGCTGAACACGACCGGGCCCACCCGCCACGACCAACCCTCTTGGGCAGCGACTAACCCGGCCGCGCCATCGGACACCAGGCCGCCGCCCAAGGCGATCACCAGCGGTTCGCCGGACTCAAACTCAAGTTCGCAGCCCTGACCGATGAACGTCAACTTGGTGACCGTCAAGTCCTGCCCGGCGCGGCGGGCGAAGGCCTGGAAACCGGCCTGGTCCCCGCCGCACACCAGCACGTAACCATCCGGATACTGCGACCAGATCAGCGGCGCCATGCCGTCCGGACAGGCCGGGAAGCCCTCCGGCAGGGTGGCCGCCGCGACGGCCGGGATGCTGTCGCCCGGGCCGGTGCCGGGATCCAGCCTGGCCACGTAGGCGGCCGCCAGATCGGCCGCGCCGCCGCCGGTTGATGGGTTGTAGGTGCCGATGGCGAACCCCTGGCCGGTCAACAACAAGGTGCCCTCTGCGCTGGCCAATGACAGGTCGGCTTGCCATGCCGAGGCACCGTCATCGGCCGGCATGGCCGTACCATCGAACTGGCCACTGTCGGAGGCGCTGTAGTGCTCGGCCCAGATGGCCGTCTGATCCAGGAAGCCCACCACGGGCTGTGCCCAGTGGTCTTCGGTGGCGATGCCTTGGTCGGAGGTGACGCGCCACTTGAGGGCGCCCCTGGCCGCCAGGTCGATGACGCCGATGTCGCCCTGCTCCGAAACCAAGGCCACCAGACCGCTGCCGTCATAGGCCGCCACCGACCAGGGGTCCACGGTGGTGTCGGCCGTCCAAATGACCGCACCCGTGTCCGGGTCGATGGCGTGCAGGGCCTGGTCCGGCGACTCTACGACCAAGATGGTCTCCGGGCGTTGCGGGCCCAGGAAGACCAGCGGCGTGCCACTAACCGGCGTCAAGGTGGCGGTGGCACCGTTGGCCAACGTGACCTGGCTGGGAGTGCCCCCGCCGTCACCCACCGCGCAGGCAATCTGGTTGCCGGCAAACACGGCTGGCGCGCCGCAGCCATCTTCACCGGTCAGTTGCGTGCCGTCCGTCACGTCGTAGACCGTCCGGTAGCCATATTCATCCACCACTAGCAGGTCGTCCACCTGGCCGGTGTAGCCCGTGAAGGAGTACAGGAAGTCAGTGCCGGGCAGGCGCGCGTAGGCGGTGGTCCAGTCGAGTTCGCCCGGCGCCGTCCAGCGGCTCAGTTCGACGTCCCCTTCCAGGGAAGGCGAGCCCATCATCACGTACAAGGCACCCTGGGAGACAAACGTCCAGTAGGCCGCGTCCTCGGTTTCGTCATAGACCGTGTCCAGGCCCAGGCTGGCCTCGTTGCCTGTTGCCAGGTCGATGGCGAACGGCCACCGGCCAGTGTCCGATTGGTGCCAGCAGACGGCCAAGCCGGCGAAGGCCTCCGGTTCGCAGCCGCGGCCGCCATCGTAGTTTTCGCCATACTGCCACAGCACCTCGCCCGTGGCCGGGTCCAAGCCCAGAAAGACGGGATTCGGGTCCAGGTCGAGGTAATCCTGAGACACCACGATGACGTCTTGTGTGACCAGTTGGGCGGTGGGGGCGCCGCCCTCGACGCCGTCGAAACGCCACGCTTCATAGAAGCCGTCACCAAACTGGTTCGAGTCGCCCAAGGCCGGCGCGTTGACCACTACCAGACCGTTGCCTTGGGTGGTGCTCTGGTCTTGATCCTGATTGGCGTCTTGGGAAGCCGTCGCGCTGGCGCTGGCTGACGCGGCTTGGCCACTGCCCTTGTGCGCGATGTTGACAGCCAGCACACCGCCACCCACGCCCACCCCGGCCGCCGCTACCACGGCCACGCCGATGACGGCCAGCTTGTGGGCCGCGAAGAAGCCGGCGCCGGCCTTGGCCGCCGCGCTGGCACCGCTCAGCGAGCCGCTGACCACGCCCCCGGCCGCGTGGGCCGTGCCGGCGGCCAGGGAGCCGGCGGTCTGCGCCGTACCGGCAGCCAGGGAGCCGGCCGCTTGGGCGCCTTGCAGGCCGGCCTGGGCGGCCCCTTGGGCCGCCGTGTTGATGATGCCACCGGTGGCCTGGGCGGCGGCGCTGGCGGTGTTGATGATGCTGCCGCCTGCCTGGGCCGCGCCGCCGGCTAGCTGGCCGGCGGCGCTGAAGGCTCCGCCCGCGCCGGCGCCAGCCCCTGCGGCCGTTGCTCCGGCCACCGCGCCCAGATCGGAAGAG
>JAISTN010000043.1 GCA_031272565.1 Bifidobacteriaceae bacterium | reverse complement strand
CCGCGGCCGCCATCTTCCTGCAGTGATGGCCACCTTGGACCTGGACCCGGGTGGCCAACACCGCTGCGCGAGTAGTCACCTCCCGCCCGTCCCCGCCTGACGAAGCCCACACCGGCTGTGGCCACCTTGGACCTGGACCCGGGTAGCCACCCGCGGTTGGGTTGATGGCGGGCACCGCCGCCCGCGTGGGGCGGCGGCCTGGGCGGCTAATAGGCTTGGGGGATGCGCGCTGTTCAATATGACGCCGTGGGCGGCCCGGTCGCCTGGCGTGAGGTTCCGGAACCGGCTTGCCCCACCACAGGGGCGGTGATTGAGGTCAAGGCAACCGGCGTTTGCCGGTCCGACTGGCACGCCTGGCGGGGCCACGACCCGGTGCCGCTGCCGATGACGCCCGGGCACGAGTTCGCCGGCCTGGTGGCGGCGGTGGGCCCGGCGGTGACACGGTTCAAAGTGGGCGACCGGGTGACGGCGCCCTTCGTCAACGGCTGCGGCGTGTGTGCCTATTGCCAGGCCGGCCAGGCCCAGGTCTGCCCAGACCAGACCCAGCCGGGCTTCACGCATCCTGGCTCGTTCGCGCAGCGAGTGGTGGTACGGCAGGCCGATTTCAACTTGGTGACACTGCCAGCGGAGATGGACTTTGTCACGGCCGCCGCCTTGGGCTGCCGCTTCGCCACTTCTTTTCATGCGCTGACGGCTCAAGCCGGGTTGGCCGCTGGCGAGTGGCTGGCCGTCTTTGGCGCCGGCGGCGTGGGCTTGGCAGCGGTGCTGATCGCCAAGGCCCAGGGCGCCAAGGTGGTGGCGGTGGACCGGTCCGGTGCCGCCTTGGAACGGGCGGCCGGCCTGGGAGCCGACCATGTCATCAAGTTGGAGAGCCCAGGCGGGCCGGCCGCGGACCGAGCAGCGTTGGAGACCGCCGCCGCTAAGATCCGGGGCGACCTGGACGGCGGTGCCCACGTGGCACTCGACGCGGTCGGTTCGGAGGCTACGGCCTGGGCCTCGGTCCGGTCGCTGCGCCGCCGGGGCCGCCAAGTCCAGGTCGGCTTGATGCTGGGCCAAGCGGCAGAGGCGGCCCTGCCCTGGGGCCTGGTGGTGGCCCAGGAGTTGCGAGTAGCGGGCTCACACGGCATGGCGGCAGCGGACTACCCGGCCATGCTGGACCTGATCATCCAGGGCAAGCTGGACCCGACACGCCTGGTGGGCCAAGTGATTGGCTTCGAGGCCCTGGGCGAGGCACTGATGGCGATGGACGCGCCGGTGCTGGGCACCGGCGGGCTGACGGTGGCGGCGGCCGGTTCGGCCTGACCAAACGGCGATTCGGCCCCCGCGGCAACAGGGCGGGGGCCGCGCACCCGGCGGCACCCAAGGGGCGGGGCGCGCACCAGCGGGCTGGCTCTGACCGCGGGCCAACAGCGGCGGCGAACGCGCGGCGGCGGCCGGTTCGGCCTGACCAGCGCCAACCCATTAGGCTTGGTGGCAAACGCAAGCGGCAACCACCGGCACAAGGAGGCGCCATGGGACTGTTCAACAAGCTGCTCAAATCGACCGTTGGGGAGGCCATTGAGCACGCGGTCAAAGAGGTGGCCCACGCCGCCGGCAAGGACGGCCAAGACACGGCCGCCACCGTGCAGTCCCAGGCCCAGACCCCCAGCACCCAACCGGCCCCGGCCGCAACTCCGGCCGCCACCGGGCTGAGCAGCCAGGCCGCCTTCCGCAGCCTGCTGGCTAGCGCCTTTCCTGAACTGACCGTGCGGGAGAACCTGCCGGTGGCGGAACTGGGTGGCGCAGGCAAGCCTTACGACTTCGCCTTGTTCCGGGGCGCCGCCGATGCCGCCCCCGCCGCGGCCGGGGTGATCATGCTGACGCCCCACAACCGGGACAACAACCGGGCTTTCAAGGGCGCCAAGGCGGCGGCCGAGGCGGCCGGCGTGCCCTTCATCAACTTCTACCTGCACATGCCCAACGAGCCGGGATACGTCACGGACCGCATCCGCTCGCTGTTGAGATGAGCTTCCGGGAGGGGAACGCGGCCCTTTACGGGCCGCGCCCGCAGTGGGGTGAAGCGCCAGGCCACGTGGGCCTTGCGGGCGGCCGCCCGGCGTTTAGCCCTGTGCCAGCAATGCTGTCTTCAAACAGTTTCCCCTCCCGGAACCATCTCCCGCTCACCGCCTGAACCATGCCCACTCTGTTAATAGCTGTTCCAAGTGCCCCCGGAACCGGCGGCGCGGGCCAACCCGGCGGCGCGGCCCAGTCACCCGCTTGGCCGCGGGTGAGCACCAGCCTGCGCCCGGCAAGCCCTTTGGCCAGCGCGCGCTGCCCCAACCGGCGGGCCGAACCATGAACCAACTCCTGGATCACCTGGACCAGCCGGCGGCCTGGGAGGCCTTCTTGCAGCACAAGCGCGCCAAGGGCCACCTGACCCGGCGCCAGGACCAGGCTTTGGCCACTTTCATCGAAGCTCGGGGCTACCTGGAGCCGGCGGCGGCGCTGCGGGATGGCGCCTTCCCGCTGCCCACCAAGCGCCTGGTCAACAAGGCGGGCAGCGGCAAGAAGCGGGTGGTCTACCAGTTTCCCGATGCCGCCACCAACGTGCTTAAACTGCTGGCCCACCTGCTGTACCGCTATGACGACCGCCAGCCGCCTGGCTGCTATTCGTTCCGCCGGGGCCTGAGCGCCCACAGTGCCATCCGGCAGTTGGCTGCCACCCCCGGCATCGACGGCCTGTGGTGTTACAAGGCGGATGTGGCCAACTACTTCAACTCGATCGACATTCCAACGCTGCTGCCCATTTTGGGGGAAGTGGTCGGTGACGACCCGGCGCTGCTGGCTTGCCTGACCGGCCTGTTGACGGCGGACCAGGCCTGGCACGCCGGCGCGGTGGAGCACGGCCCGCGCGGCGTCATGGCCGGCATGCCGTTGGCACCGTTCTTGGCCAACCTGTACCTGGGGGGCCTGGACCGGCAGTTGGCCGATCGGTGCCCGTACGCCCGCTATTCGGACGACATCATTGTGTTTGCCCCCACCCGGGACGAGGCCGAGGCGGTCAAACAGCACATCCACGGCTGGTTGGGCGCCCACGGCTTGGCGGTCAATCCAGCCAAGGAACGCTTGACCGGCCCGGGCCAGGCCTGGGAGTTCCTGGGTGTGGCCTACCAGGACGGCCAGATCGACCTGTCCCGGGCCACGCGGGCCAAGCTGAAGGGCAAGATCCGGCGCAAGGCCCGGGCGCTGCGGCGCTGGATGCTGCGGCATGACGCCGCGCCGGAGCGCGCCATCGGCGCCACCATCCGGGTGTTCAACCGCAAGTTCTTTGACGGCCGGGGCCGGGACGAACTGAACTGGTCGCGCTGGTTCTTCCCCCTGTTGACCCGGCCGGATTCGCTCCACGAAATGGACCTTTACCTGCAGCAATACCTGCGTTGGATTCCCACCGGCCGCCACCGGCCGGGCAACTACCGCACCAGCTACGACACGCTCAAGGCCTTGGGCTACCGCAGCCTGGTGCATGAATACCACCGTTACCGGGCCGGCCGCCCGGCCGCGTCGCCGGCAGCGGCCGATGCCGGCCACGAAGGGTCGCCTACCGCAGGCCAGACACCCGCTCTACCCGGCTTGGCGGGTAACACCGGCTTGCCGGACTCGGCGGCCTGATCGACACAGGCGGCCGATGTCGCTCCCCCACGGCTTGCCAGGCCCACCCATGGGGTTGTATGATTTACATGATTTGTATGCACCTCATGTAAACACATGCAGGGCAACGATGTGCCGAACGACGGGAGACACCATGACCACCCCCAAGACCGAATCCACTACCAGCTTCCCCTGGCAGCACCTGCCCTCACCAGGCAAGATGTATGGCACCGCCACCCTAGGCGAACGCGGCCAGCTATCAATCCCGGCCGACGCCCGGCGCGAACTCCACCTAGACCCGGGCGACAAGGTGGTGGTGTTTGGCAACAAGCTGACCGGCGGCATCACCCTGCTCAAGGCGGATGTGTTTGAGGACTTTGCCGATTTCTTCATGACCAAGCTCAACAAGCTGGGCGAGCATGCTCAGGCCTTCTTTGGTCAATTCACCGAGCCGTCCGCCGCCAGCGCCGGTGACGACTCCGGGGTCCGCACCGGGGACCAGGCTGCCTCCGGCGCCAGCCCCGAAGCCGAGGCCGCCGCCTGGGTCGCAGAGGTCGGCCAAACCCCCGCAAACTAGACCACCAAGCTACGCCCCATGCCCACCAACAACCCCCCACTCGACCGGCGGCGCTACCGCGAGACGGTGGCGCTGGCGGCGCGCTTCGCCCTGCAACTGTGGTGGCTGCGCCGGACACGTGGCCTACGCAGCCGGGCCACCCAAGAGGCCAAACAGAAGGCGCTCTACACCGCCCAGGCCAAGCGCTTCCGGGAGTTCGCCACCGCCCAGGGCGGCCTGATCATTAAGCTGGGCCAGTTCCTGTCGGTCCGGATCGACGCCCTGCCCAAGGAGTACATCGACGAACTCAGCCAGTTGCAGGACGCCCTGCCGCCGGTCGCCACCGAAACCATGGTGGGCGTGGTGCAGCACCAACTTGGCCGGCCCCTGGAGCAGTTGTTCGCCCAGTTCGACCCGGAACCACTGGCCGCCGCCTCGCTGGGCCAAGTCCACCGAGCCCGGTTGACCACGGGTCAAGATGTGGCCGTCAAGATCCTGCGGCCCGGCATCGAGCAACTGATCGACACCGACGTGCGCTCGCTGCGGTCCATCATGAAACTACTGGACCGGCTAACCACCGTAGGCAAGTACATGGATGTCGAGGCCTTTTGCCAGGACTTCGAGGACACCTTCCGGGACGAACTGGACTACATCAAGGAAGGCCGCAATGCCGAGACCTTCCAGCGCAACTTCCTGACCCACATGGGTGTGGAGATGCCCCAGATCTACTGGAGCCACACCACCAGCCGCGTCTTGACCATGGAGTTCATGAACGGCGTCAAGATCAACGACCTGGAAGCGTTGGACGCACTGGGCGTGGACCGCCCGGCGGTGGCCCGGAACCTGATGGAAATCTACTTGCAGATGTTCCTGCAGGACGGCTTCTTCCACGCCGACCCACACCCAGGCAACGTCTTTGTGCGGCCGGACGGCATCATCCAACTAATCGACTTCGGCATGGTCGGATCGATCCCTGACAACCTGCGCCAAGGCTTCACCGACCTGATCGTGGCCCTGCTCAAGCAGGACGTGGACGGCGCCGTCGCCACGCTGGGGCGCCTGGGATTCCTGGCGCCCGGGGCGGACACAGCCGCCCTGCGGCGGGCCCTTCTGCCGGTGATCGACCTGGCCTTTGGGCAGTGGGGCACGTTGTTCCAGGGCGCGTCGTTCCTGGACCTGGCCATGCGCGGCACTGTCCTGGATACGTTCCACGTGGACCGCGATGTGCTAGAGGCGATGCGGGAACTGATCTTCAGCCAGCCCATCAACCTGCCCGGCAACATCACCTTCCTGGGCAAGGCCCTGATCACCGTGGTAGTGGACTGCTACAAGCTGGACCCGCAAATGGACGTGATCGAGGTCGCCCGGCCCTATGTCATGGGCGGAGCCGGCGCGGGCGGCAGCGGCACCGTGACCGATTTGCTGTCACTGCTATGGACCCAGGGCTGGGACCTGGTCAAAGCACTGCCGGGCACCGCCCAGCACCTGGTGTCGCTGGCCCAAAAGCTGGACGCCGGCGACCTGGAAGTCCGCCTGACCGAAAGCCAACTCAGGCGCCTGGAACTCAACGCCCAGGCGCAAACCCGCAAAGTGGTGCGCGCCATCGCCGGCGCCACCGGCCTGCTGGCCGGCCTGACCGCCTGGCTGCTGCGACGGCGCGGCCCGCAGCGGCGGTAACCGCGACCCAGCGACAGCCACAAGCCCCCGGAGGTGGTCACCTAGTGTCCCCAGGGTGACCACCTCCGGTTCCACCCCCGGCAGCCCCTCCCGCCACCGGCATCTCCAACCAGGCACCCGGGTCGCCCGGCGATGCACTCAGCCCGGATCCACCGATTCTCAGCTACCGAGCAGCCCCATCAGGGCTCAGCCTGGCCTGGCATGATAGTTCGACGTGAGCATCTGGCGGCGTTGGGCAACCCGGGATGTCACTCTCCCCCAATCCCGCGTTGGGCTGATCATTCTGCTTGGCTGCATGTGCGCGTTAGGCGCCGTCTCGGTCGACATCTACCTGCCCTCTTTGCCCGATGTCGCCACCGACCTGAACACCTCCGCCGCCACCGCCCAACTGACCATTACGGCGTCGCTGGTGGGGGGCGGAATCGGGCAACTGCTGGTGGGACCCCTGTCAGACCTGTACGGCCGGCGCATCCCCGTGCTGATTGGCCTGCTGTTCCACGTGGCCGCCTCGATCGGTATCTCGCTGAGCCATTCGATCACCCTGCTGATTGGGCTGCGGGTGGTGATGGGCGTGGCCAACACCTCCGCGGCGGTCGTGTCGACAGCCGTGGTGCGAGACCTGTACAGCGGCTCGCAGGCCGCGCGGCTGCTGTCGCAACTGATGCTGGTGATTGGCGTGGCGCCGCTGTTCGCGCCCGCCGCCGGCACCTGGCTGGCCGCCGTGGGCGGCGGCTGGCGCTTCGTCTTTGTCTGCCTGGCCGGCCTGGGTGCCGCCCTGTGGCTGCTGGTTCTGCTGCGCCTGCCGGACACCCGCCCGCCGGCCGTGCGCGCCGGCGCCAAGTCGCTGAGACAGGTCTTTGGCAGCTTTGGCCGCATCCTCAAGACCGACCGCGGCTTCCTGCCGCTAGCAGTCTTCCCGCCGGTGGGCAACGGCGTTCTGATGAGCTGGGTCATCTTCTCCCCCTTCCTGGTGCGCGAGGTCTACGGCTTGCAGGCCTGGCACTTCGCCGTGGTCTTTGCCGGCGGCGGCACCGCCCTGGTGCTGGGGGCTCAACTGAACGCCGCCCTGGTGCGGCGCTTCCGGCCGGTGGTGCTGCTGCGCAGCGCCGTACCAGTCCAGGTGTTGATCGCCGGCGCCATGCTGGCCCTGGCCCTACTGGCCGTGGGCGGCCTGCCCGGGCTGCTGACCACGATGTTCGCCATCTTGTTCCTGGGCGGGTTGACGTCATCGAACGCCACTGCCCTGGCGATCAGCCGCCACGGCGA
>JAISTN010000035.1 GCA_031272565.1 Bifidobacteriaceae bacterium | reverse complement strand
GGTCCAGGCCCGGGTGGAACGCCGGGCCATCACCATCCTGCATGAACTGGCCCACATGTGGTTTGGCGACCTGGTGACGATGCGCTGGTGGAACGACCTGTGGCTGAACGAGTCCTTCGCCGAGTTCGTCTCACACCTAGCCGCCACCGAGGCCACCCGCTGGACCGAGGCCTGGACCACCTTCGCCTATTCGGAAAAGACCTGGGCCTACCGCCAAGACCAGTTGCCCACCACCCACCCCATCATGGCGCCTATCAACGACCTGGATGATGTCCAGAACAACTTTGACGGCATCACCTACGCCAAGGGCGCCTCCGTGTTGCGGCAACTGGTCGCCTGGGTAGGGCAGGACGCCTTCCTGGCTGGCATCCGGTCCTATTTCCGCAAGTACGCCTGGAGCAACACCGAACTGGTTGATCTGCTGCGGGAACTGGAGGCCGCCTCCGGGCGGGAACTGGGTAGCTGGTCCCGTTTGTGGCTGGAGACCGCCGGCGTCAACACGTTGCGGGCCTCCGGCGCGGTGGGCAGCGGCGGCCTGGCGATCTTGCAGACCGCTCCGCCGGAGCATCCCGAACTACGGCCACACCGGCTGGGCTTGGGCGGCTACAGCTTGGCCGCCGATGGCGCCCTGGTGCGCCAGTGGGGGGTCGAACTTGATGTCGACGGGGCCAGCACGCCGCTGGACCCGGCCGTGGCCGGCCGGCCGGCCGAACTGCTCCTGCTGAACGACGGCGACCTGGCCTACGCCAAGGTGCGGCTGGACCCGTATTCGTTGGACACGGCCGCCGCCCACGTGGCGGACCTGGCGGATCCGCTGGCCCGCTCGGTGGTCTGGGGTTCCCTATGGGATGCTGTGCGCGACGCCGAAATCCCGGCCCAGGCCTATCTCAACACAGCCCTGCTGGCGGTGGCCCGGGAGACCAATTCGACCGGCCAGCAGACCCTGCTGAACCACATCGGGGTCTGCCTGGAACACTATGTGGCGCCGGAGGCCCGGGCGGCCGTCACCGAACGGGCGGCGGACAAGCTGTGGGAGCTGTTCCTGGCGGCGCCGCCCGGTTCCGATGCCCAGTTGCAACTGTTGAAGCGGGCCGCCTGGCACGCCTCGACGCCGGCCCAGGCGAGCGCC
Organism: Bifidobacteriaceae bacterium; assembly: GCA_031272565.1. Lineage (GTDB taxonomy): Bacteria > Actinomycetota > Actinomycetes > Actinomycetales > WQXJ01 > JAISSX01. The sequence continues at coordinate 1,570 of JAISTN010000035.1, read as the reverse complement.
ATCGGCGACCTGCTGAGCGGCGCCTTGGTGGTGCCCGGTGCGGTCATCGAAACGGACCTGCGCTGGGAGCTGATGGAGACCCTAGTCTTGACTGGCCTGGCGGGCGAAGCCGAAATCGCCGCCCAGTTGGAGGCTGATCCGACGCTGACGGGGCGCGAACGGGCGGCCCGCCTGCGGGCCGCCCTGCCCCTGCCGGAAGCCAAAGCGGCGGCCTGGTTGCGCGCGGTCGAGGACCCGGCCACGCCCAACGCGACCCAGCGCCAGATCATCGCCGGTTTTGTCCGGGCCTGGGACCGGTCGCTCCTGGAGCCGTTCGTGGAGCCATACTTTGCCGCCCTGGAGCGGGTGTGGCGGGACCGTTCGCCGGAAATCGCCGGCAATATCGCGGAGAGCTTGTATCCAGTCTGGCTGGTGGCCGAACCCGCAGCGCGGGTGCTAGAGCAGACCGACCAGTTCCTGGACGCCCTGGGCGACCGGGTGGCACCGCTGCGGCGCCTGGTGGCGGAAGGCCGGGCCGGAGCGGTCCGGTCCCTGGCCGCCCAGGCCAGGGACCGGAAGGGCTGATCCGGGCGCACGATTTGATTGATTGGAGGGTAGCCAAATGCTGAACGCTTCCGAGGTGCCGGAGTTCGCCCAGGATTGGCCCGGCTGGGCCCAGTGGCTGATCGGCCGGCCGTTGACCATCATCATCATTCTGGTCGCGGCGGTGGTGATCCAGGTGGTGGTGCACTTTCTGATCCGCCGGGTGACCCGGCGGATGGCGGCCATGCCCACGCCCAAGGCCATCAGTGGCATCTATGCGCCGGGCCGCAAGGAGGCCCGCATCAAGACCATTGGCCATGTCTTCGATTCGGTGGCCACTGTGGTGATCTGGGTGGCAGCCGTCTGCCTGGTGCTGGAACGCTGCGGCATCAACGTTGGCTTGATCGTGACTTCGGTGGGCCTGGCCGGTTTCGGTTTCGGCCTGGGGGCCCAGAACTTTGTCCGGGACATCCTGGCCGGCCTGTTCATGATGATCGAAGACCAGTACGGCATTGGCGACACGATCGACATCGGGCCCGCTACGGGCGTGGTGACGGCCATGTCGTTGCGTGTCACCACGGTGAAGGACAGCGACGGCGTACTGTGGTACGTGCCAAACGGCCAGGTGACGCGGATTGGCAACCAGACCCAGCTTGGCCAGGAGCGGGCGGCTAGTTGAGCTGGGCCGCCAGTTCTTCCGCCTGGGGACCCACCACCACCTGGACCACGCTGCCGGCCACCACCACGCCGTGGGCACCCACGGCCTTCAGCCCGCGCGCGTCGACCAGGCCTGGGTCTTTCACTTCGACCCGGATGCGTGAGATGAAGGGCTCGACCTGCACAATATTGGGCGCACCGCCCAAGTATTCGCGCATCAGGTCAGCCAACGACATGCCGTAAGTCTCTCATGCCTGGCAAGTGCCGTGCGGGCGGTCCGCCCGGCGGCCTGGAGGTGCGGGCGGGCAGGCGCTCAGTCGCGGCGCAGGCGACGGTAGGTCACCCGGTGTGGCCGGGCCGCCTCCGGCCCCAGCCGCTCCACCTTGTTGGC
>JAISTN010000014.1 GCA_031272565.1 Bifidobacteriaceae bacterium | reverse complement strand
CGAGGGCCGCCCGGGCGCGGCACAGCGCCGCTGCGCATGCCCTGGGTCGAGGCGAACGGGTTGTTGCCGGGGCGCGGGCCACCCGGGCGCGGCCCGCCGGGCCTTGGCCCGGCGGCATCGGGTCCAGCCGGACCGGGTACGGGGCCCGGCGTGGGCGCCGGGCCCGGCACTGGACCGGGCTGGGGCGCGGGCGTTTCCGCCACGGCGCTGGTAGCTTCGCCGCCGGACGTGTCTGGGGCCGGTTCGCTGGGGGTGGGCTCCGCCGGCGCAGCGGTCGGTGCCACCGCGGGTGGCGCACTGCTGGCGGGCGGTTCAGCCTCCACCGGTGGGGCGGCGGCCACCGGCTCGGCCGCGGCTGGCGCGGCGTCAGCCTGGTCACCCGGTGTGGCGGCCACCGCCGGCCCGGGCCTAGCGCCTGGGGTGGGTGCTGCCGGCGCGGCCGGCGTTTCCGCCACCGCCGGGCTGGGCGCCTGAGGGGGCGCAGCTTCCGGTGCGGACCCGGCCGCCGGCACTGAGTCTGGGGGTGCCTGAGTTGCAGTGGGGGCGGGCGGCTCTGGGGCCGGCTCCCCTGGTGGTGGCGGCGGCGGGAAGGCCTCGCGGATCTTCCGGACCACCGGCGCCTCAATAGTTGATGAGGCGGACTTGACGTACTCGCCGATCTCGCTCAGCTTGGCAAGCAAGTCCTTGGAGGAGACGCCTAACTCCTTGGCGAGCGCGGAAACGCGCTGTTTTTGCACTTCACTCCTTGTCTTGGCCCGTTCCAAGGCAGGAGCGGACCGTCTAGCTGTGGCTTCTCATTGCAGGGCACTCATCGTGTGTCCATCACTTGTTCCACCCGCTTTCGACGGATTGGTCTGGTCAGTTTTCAGCTCTCCGCGCCGGCCACGGCCGCCAACAACCGGCCGGGGTCAACGCCACCACTGTGGCGCAGCGCCCGGGCCAAGCCGTGACGGCGAATGGCACGTTCCACGCAAGCCGAGTTGGGATGCACCCAGGCACCCCGGCCCGGAAGGCGGGCTGTGACATCAGGCACCAGGACCGCCGGGGCGGCCGTGGCGTCCAACACCACACGCAGAAGGCTGGAGCGTGAGTCGCGTTGCCGACATCCCACGCAGGTTCGTAGCGGATTGGACACGTTGGTTCACCCCGTTACGGACACGCAGGAATCGCCGGGCCAGCGGCTCAGCCTGGGACAGTCTAGCCCACACACGGCCCAACCAGGAATAACTGGGGGCTCACTCGGCGAGGGGGAAGGCCGGCAACTCCAAACCCCAGGTGTGGGCGTACAGCAGTTCCCAAGTGATGGTGGCCTCCGCCGGTGAGGGATAGGGCAGGGCGGCGTAGTGGATGGCCACGGTGATTTCGGTCTGCCCAATGGCCTCGCTGACGGCCGCGTCATCGGCTGGCGCATCTGGCAACGTGTAGGCACCCTGGCGGGGGTCCACACCCCCGGCTCGGACCGCCATCAACGCCAGGCCGGCCGCCCGCTCCCGATGCCAGGCGGCCAGTTCAACCACGCTGGCCCGCAGTTCCGGGTTGACGGCCTGGGCGGCCAAGTACTCGTCCACAAAGCCGGCTTGATCCTCCGCCAGCGCCAAATCGGTCAACGCCGCAACGTCTAGGTTGGACAGGTCGTCAATACCTGGCGCCTGGTCCAGGTCCTGGGTCACCGGGCCGGTAGCCGCCAACTGCCAATCGAGGGCCAGGGCCCGCTTGACCAGGCTGAGGTTGAAGCCGTCAAAGGCCCCCATGTCCTCGCCCATCTCCAGCAGTCCGCGCAACCGGTCCAGCCCGTCGATCAGCGCCCCAGGTGAGCAGTCCACCACCTGGCGGGGACTGGCCGTGGCGGACCCGTCCGTAGCCTCGGCCGCCCCCAACGCCTGCGCCCACTGCGGCAAATGATCCGCCAGGTAGGCCAGGCCCTCGGCCGTGAAGCGGTCGCCCCCGCCCGCCTCGACACAGGCTGAAGCCTGGGCGGCCGCTTGGGCCATCACGTCCGCCAACAGGGCCGGGTCCCACTCCCGCTGCCCTTCCACCGGCCCGGGCAGGCGCACCGAACAGCCAGCCACGGCGAAAACGGCCAGGCCGGCGGTGACCAGGCCGGCGGCGGCCCGCCAGGCCGGGCGGCAGGTGGTGGCAGGGCGGTTCATCACCACCGATCTTGCCACGTCCGGCCCACGGCAAGCCATAGCCTGGCGCGAAGCTCCTGATGTAGCCCACATCACAGAGCCAAGTGGCCTACGATTGGCGGTATCCGCCGGTTTGGACGCCCACCCAAGAAGGTGACACGATGCGCCGACTTCGCCACTCACTGCCACTGCTGCTAGCCGCCGCCTGCCTGGCCCTGGCCTTGCCCCAAGCCGCCGGGGCCAGCCCGGACGAAGCACCCGCCATCGGGCATGTCACGCTGTTTGGCGCCCCCGAGGTGGGAGCCACGCTGGCCGCCGATGTCGCCTACGAGCCGGCCAGCGCCAGCGTCACCTACCGCTGGTTCCGGGGCACGTCCATGATTGCCGGGGCCACCGGTACTTCATACCGGCTGACCGCAGCCGATGCCGGCGCCGACATTGTCCTCAAGGTCACGGTCACCAGCGGCACCCAGCCGGCCGCCGTCCAATACTCCAACCACGTCCAGGTCGGTGGCGTGCCGATGCCGCGGGTGGTGGAAGTCGAACTACTGGGTGACATCAAGGTGGGGTCACCCGTGACTGCCCACACCACCCATACGAGCGGTGTAACCCTGACGTACCAGTGGTTCCGTGACGGCTCGCTGATTGCCGGTGCCACCGGGGGCGTCTTCACGCCCACGCCGGCCGAGGCCGGCAAGGACCTGGTGGCCAAGGTGACCGCCACCTATTACGGGCTGGTGTCCGCCCCCAAGTACTCCAACCACGCCACCGTTGACGGCATCTGGGCGACGCCCATCGTGGTGGCGGACTACGACCAACCGGGGCTGATTTCCGCCCGCTTTACCATCTCGCTGCACACCACCACCAAGTACGAGTGGTTCGCCGACGGCAAGTTTGTGGTGGGGGCGCGGATCGGCTCCCTACGCCTGGACCCGGCCTGGCACGACATTGTCCTCAAGGTGACCCTCACCAGGGACGGTTTCGAACCGGTGATCAAATACTCGAACCACTGGTTCCAGTAGACCTACCCGGCTAGACTCTTATCGCACAAGTGAACAGGTGGAGGCAGCGATGGACATCAACATGGCGGAGTTGAGGGCGCTGGAACGCGAGCGCGACATTCCCATGAGCGTGCTGATCCCGGCCATCGAACAGGCCATGCGCCTGGCGTATGAGCGGACCCCGGGTGCCGCCAAGTCGGCCCGGGTCGAGTTGGACCGCAAGACCGGCCACGTCACAGTCTGGGCACAGGAGCCCGATGGCGAAGGCGGCATGCTCGAATGGGAAGACACGCCCAAGGGCTTTGGCCGGGTGGCGGCCTCGACCGCCCGCCAAGTCATCATCCAACGGCTGCGCGATGTCGAAGACGCCCACGTCATGGGCACCTTCCAGGGCAAGGAAGGCGACATTGTGGCCGGTGTCATCCAGCAATCACGCGACCCGCGCATGGTGCAGGTCGACGTGGGCGGGGTGGAAGCGCTGCTACCGCCACACGAGCAGGTGCCGGGCGAAACCTACACCCACGGCACCCGCATCCGGGCGCTGGTACTGGATGTCACCCGCGGCGCCAAGGGGCCCTCGATCACCCTGTCCCGGTCCCACCCCAACCTGGTGTCACGCCTGTTCACGCTTGAAGTGCCGGAAGTGGCGGAAGGCCTGGTGGTCATCCAGTCGGTGGCCCGCGAAGCGGGCCACCGTACCAAGATGGCCGTCCGGCCCACCCAGCCGGGCATCAACGCCAACGGGGCGTGCATCGGACCGATGGGCCAGCGGGTGCGGGCCGTCATGACCGAACTGGGCGATGAGATGATCGACATCATCGACTATTCGGAAGACCCGGCCGCGT
>JAISTN010000432.1 GCA_031272565.1 Bifidobacteriaceae bacterium | reverse complement strand
TGGAGGCGAACTGACCCAGGAACAGCAGCCCCAGCCAACCCCATGGGCGCGCGCCCATGGCCGGTGCCGGCGCCGGCGCGGCGCCGGCACCGGGGGCGGCACTGGCGGCGGCACCGGAGCGGCCGGCGCTCGCTGCTGTCACGGGCGTCTTCATGCGCCGCCTCCCGCGGGGGAGTCGGCCCAATCGATGGGGCCAGGCATGGCCAAGGTGGCCTGGTCCACTTGGCGGCGGGTTTCCAGCATTGCGATCAGGGCACGCTGGGCGCGTTCGCGGACTACGTTCATCGAGGCGCCAATGTGCGAAGCCATCAGTTCTGCGGCCCGCTCGGTGTGGGCGTCCAGTAGTTGGCCCACAATGGCCAGATGTTCGTCGATGGTCTGTTCAATCCGGTCCGCCGTCAGGAAGTCATAGCTGCGGACCGCCCGGATTTGGAGGTTGACGGCGGCCAGGGCCTCGGTTAGGGCCGGGTTGCCGGAGGCTGTGGCCAGGTTGATGTGGTAGGCCTCGTCGTGCTTGATGAAGGACCCGTCCAGGGGCGGTTCGGTGCCGCGCAGGTCCTGCCAGGTGGCCCTGACCTGCGCCAACCGGTCACGGTCGTGGCTGATGTCCAGGTCGATCACGCGGGTGATGCCGCGCAGTTCCAGGGTGACGCGCAGTTCATACAGGGCCTCAAGGCGGGCCAGGTCCGGTGCCGCCACGTAGTAGCCGCCATCGGCCCGGCGTTCGACCAGACGTTCGGCGTGGAGCCGGGTGAAGGCCTCGCGCACCGGAGTGCGGGACAGGCCCAGGCGGGCCGCCATGGCGTTTTCTGACAGGTGCAGGCCAAAGGCAAATTGGCCGGCCAGGATGGCTTGGCGCAGGTTCGCGTAGGCGGTGTCCACGCGGGAGGCGGCGGTGCCGCCGGTGGTGGTTTGGCCGGGCGAACTCGGGGGCATCAACGGGGCCTTTCTTGTATACAACCTTGTATACAGACCCTAGGGGGGCCAGGTTGCCCGGCCGCGACACCGGTGTTTCAGCGTCGTAAGGCTTGGCCCCAGTTTGTTTCCGCCGCGATTCTTGCCCCCCTGCCGCCGGCCCGGGCGGTGGCAGGCACAAACCAGTAGCCTGGTGGCATGCCTAACACCGAACGCATACTTGTCTTGGTCAAGCCCGATGGCGTCCAGCGCGGCCTGGTGGGCCAGGTGATTGCCCGCATTGAGGCCCGCGGCTACCAGCTAGACAAACTGGAGTTGCGCCAAGCCACACCCGAGTTGCTGGCCACCCACTACGCCGAGCACACCGCCAAGCCCTTCTACGCCGGCCTGGTCGAATACATGACCTCCGGCCCGGTGGTGGCCATGGTGGTCAGCGGCGCCCAGGTGGTGACCGCGCTGCGGGCCATGTTTGGCGCCACCGACCCGGTCAAGGCGGCCCCCGGCACCATCCGGGCCGATTTTGGCCGCGACTGGGGCGACGGCGAGATGCGCAACATTGTCCACGGCTCCGATTCGCCCGCCTCGGCCGAACGCGAGATCGCCATCTGGTTCCCAGAGGGCTGACCAGCCGCCCTTAGACGTCCCGCAGGCGTTGCGAAATGACGGTTGACACGCCGTCGTTTTGCATCGTCACCCCGTACAGGGCGTCGCCAATCTCCATGGTCCGCTTCTGGTGGGTCACCATCAGGATCTGCGACTTGTCGCGCAGTTCCTCGATGATGTCCAGCAGGCGGCCCAGGTTGGTGTCATCCAGCGCCGCCTCGACCTCGTCCATGACGTAGAAGGGCGAGGGCCTGGCCATGAAGATCGCCAGCGTGAAGGCCACCGCCACCAGCGACCGTTCACCGCCGGACAGCAGGGACAGCCGCTTGACCGACTTGCCGGCCGGCCGGGCCTCGATGTCCACACCGGTGGTCAACCAGTTGTCCGGCTCGGTGGCGACCAGTTTGCCCTCGCCGCCCGGGAACAGCCGGGCAAAGACTTCGGTGAAGGCCCGCTCGGTGTCCTGGAACGCGCTGGCAAACACTTGCTCCACCCGGCCATCGATCTCCTTGATGACCTCCAGCAGGTCGGCCCGGGACTTCTTCAAGTCGGTCAACTGGTCCTGTAGGAAGCGATGGCGCTGTTCCAAGGCGTTGTATTCCTCCAGAGCCAACGGGTTGACCCTGCCCAGCGTGGTCAACTCGCGCTGGGCCTTGCGTAGGCGCTTCTCTTGTTCCTCGCGCACATAAGGCACGGTGGGCGGCGGCGCCTCCGGATCGGCCTCATCGGTGCTCTCCGCCGGCAGCGAGCCGGCCGGGGCGGGCACCGGTTGGTCCGGGCCATATTCGGCCATCAAAGTGTCCAACTCTAGGCCCAGTTCCTCACTGGCCTTGGCCTCTAGCTGCTCCAGGCGCAGGCGCTGCGCCGTCCGGGCCATCTCATCGCGGTGAGCGGCGTCGGTCAGATCTGCCAGGTCCTGCCGCAACTGGTCGATCTCACGGCGCAGTTCCGACAGTTCAGTTTCCCGCTGGGCGCGAGCATGCTCTACCTGCTCGCGGGCGTCGCGGGCCCGCTCCACCGCCAGGCTGGCCTGCTGCTCCAGCGTGCTCGCGGCCTGCTCCACGGCCCGGGCCAGGGCCGATTGGCGAGCCCGGCGAGCTGCCCGGGCGGCGGCCTTGGCCGCCGCCTCCTGCTCGGCCTGGGCGGCCCGGCGCGTTGCCTGAGCCCGGTCCCGCAGCGCCTTCAACCGTTCGGTCAGGGCCCTGGCCTCCAGGTTCGCCTCGGTGTGGGCCTGCCGGGCGGCTTCGGCCGCCGCCGCTGCCTGCTCGCGGGCCGTGCCATCCACCGGTTCGCCTTCGCCCTCGCCGGCTTGAGCAGCGGCCAGTTGCTGCTCCAAGGCAGCGGCCGTGGCCGTCTCCGCCGCCAGGTCCTGCTCGGCCTGGGCCAACCGCTGCTCGGATTCGGCGATGATCTCCTTCTGGTGCCCCACGGTGGCGCTGAGCCGGCCCAGGGTCTCCGCCACCGCCGAATAGCGGGCATCGGATTCGGCCAACTCGTCGTAGGCCACGGCCAGTTCCCGTTCCGCTGTCTGCACTCGGTCCTCGGCTGCCGCCAGTTCAAAGGTGGTGCGTTCCACCGCGGCCTGGGCCTGGGCAATCGCGGCCTCGGCTTGGGCCTTGGCGGCTTGCAGTTCGATCATCGACTGGGCTGGCTCACCGCCGCCGTGGGCCCAAGTGGCACTCAGCAGGTCGCCATCGGCGGTCACCGCCGTCAGGTCGGGGCGGCTGGCCAGCACTTCCCGGGCGGCCGCCAGGTGGTCGACAATCACCACCGTGGCCAAACGGGGGCCGATGGCGCCCGCCGCCGGCGGCTGGATTTCCACCACGCTCAGGGCCGGGGTGGCGGGCAAGCCAGCCAGGCTGGGGGCAGGGGGAGCGTCAGCGGAGGCGATCAGCAGACCAGCCTGGCCCAGGTCCTCGGAGCGCATCAAGCGCAGGGCGTCCACCGCTGCCTCCGGTG
>JAISTN010000426.1 GCA_031272565.1 Bifidobacteriaceae bacterium | reverse complement strand
GGGGCGGCGCGGCCGGGTCGGGCGGCCCGGCGGGCGGGGGCGCCGCCTCGGGGTCGTCCTGGGGCGGCGCCGCCCGGGCCGGGGCTGGGGCCTGAGCCCCTGGTGCTGGAGCCGAGGGTGTCCCGGCGGGCGCGGCTGCGGTGGCAGGTCCGGCGCCGGCTCCCGGTACGGCCGCCGTGCCTTCCAGCAGGGCCTTGGCCAGCAGTAGCTCCAATTGCAAGCGCGGTGAGGTGGCGCCAGACATGGCGGCCAGGCCGGTGTTGACAGCGTTGGCAACGGCGTTCAGGCGGACCAGGCCAAGCGTGCCAGCCTGGCGCTTTTCCACCTCAAGGGTGTCCTTGGGCACATCGCGCAGGGCCCCGCCGGCCGCGTCGCCCGCCGCCGCGATCACAATCAGATCCCGCAACCGTTCCAGCAGGTCTTCGGCAAAGCGGTACGGTTCCAAGCCCGATTCGACCACCGATTCGACCACCTCAAACCCGGTGGCGCCGTCCCCGGCCGCCAAGGCGTCCACCATGCGGTCCAGCAGGCTGTCCGGCGTGAAACCGAGCAGGGCAACCGCGCCCTGATAGGTGATGCGACCATCAACCGATCCGCCCATCAACTGATCCAACACCGACTCGGTGTCCCGGACCGACCCGCCGCCCGCCCGCACCACCAGCGGCAAGACGCCATCGTCCACCGCGATGTCTTCCGCCTCGCAAAGCTGCTCCATGTAAGTGGTCATCAGACCTGGCGGCACCAGCCGGAACGGGTAGTGGTGTGACCGCGACCGGATAGTGGGCAGCACCTTGCCCGGTTCGGTGGTGGCAAAGATGAACTTGATGTGAGCAGGTGGCTCTTCGACAATCTTGAGCAGGGCGTTGAAGCCTTCACGGGAAACCATGTGGGCCTCATCCAGGATGAAGACCTTGAACCGGTCCCGGGCGGGGGCAAAGGCAGCCTTTTCGCGCAGTTCGCGGGTGTCATCCACGCCGCCGTGGCTGGCCGCGTCGATCTCCACCACGTCCAGCGAGCCAGGCCCGCCCCGGCCCAGTTCCCGGCAGCTATCGCATTCGCCACACGGTTCAGGCGTGGGCCCCTGTTCACAGTTGAGGCAGCGGGCCAGGATGCGGGCCGAGGTGGTCTTGCCGCAGCCGCGCGGGCCGCTGAACAGGTAGGCGTGCGACACCCGGCCCGTGCGCAGGGCCTGCATCAGCGGTTCGGTCACGTGCTCTTGGCCAATGACCTCGCTGAACTTCTCCGGCCGGTAGCGGCGGTACAGGGCTTGGTTCACAGTCCTAGCCTACGGCGCTCCACCGACGTTGTAAGTCGTCGGTTGGTAGCGGCTGTGGCTGGGGCCAGGCGTGCCTGGCGGTCCCGGCTGGTGGCACAGGCCAAGGGTGGGCGGACGGCTGCGGGAACCGGGCCCGCTGGAACCTGCTGAGACATGCAAGGACCCCCCGCGCACCCATCAGAGCCCGCCTGCCCTTGCTGCCTTCCGGCCCTGGGGGGGTTCAGCGAGGTGATGCCGCGCGAGGGGTCGCGTAACAGACTACCGAACTAAGAGGTGATTCGTATCGCCCAGGCGGCGGCGGACCCCGGTGAGCGCCTCGCTGCGCTCTTGGGCCCGCCAGGGAGATTGCCAATCACCACTCTTGGGCGCCGGTCTGTATCACTCGGCGGGGGTCGCGGCCGTAGCACTGGCGGTAGTTCCGGCCGCTGGACCGGCCGGCCGGGCACCGGCATCAAGCGCCGCCGCCACCGCCGCTTCTACCTGGTCGGTTGGCCCGGCGACGAAGACGTACTCCTGGTTGCGGGTGTGGCTGACCCGGCCCACTTTTTGCCCGGCGGGGTTGAAAATGCCGATCTGGGCGCCCACGTAACGCTTGAAGTCGAACGCCACCAGGCGGGCGTCATCGTGCCCCGCGTCACGCAACCACGTCAGCATCTGTTCCGGGGTGACCCAGGCCTCGTCGTTGTAGGAAGCCACCACCACCTGGGCTGGCACGGCTGCGATGACCTGCCGCAGGGCCTGCGGCATGGTGCGCCTGGAGTTGAAGGCCGACTTGGTGTGGTCTTGGCGGGCATCGGCGCGTTTGTGGGCCACGCCGTAAGTGGCGGGCGCGTCCCAGCGGACCAGGGTTTCCCAGATGTGGTAGTTGGTGAAGTAGCGGTGCTGGTTGTAGGGCGGGTCCAGGTAGGCCAGGCCGGCCGGCGGCAAGGTGGGCGCCACGGTCAAGGCGTCGCCGCGCAGGGCGCGGCCCGGGCCCGGCAGCAACTCCGGCGGGCGCAATGCCAGATCGCCCAAGGCGCGCGGGGCCCACTGTTTCAGGTAGGCCATCTGTTGGCCGGTGGTTGAATCGACCCGGTCGGCCGCCTCCATCAGGGCGGTCAGCAAGATGGGGTGCAGGGGCGTGCCACGGTAGCGTTGCTCGATCCGTTGGCGCATGGCGTCCACCCGGGCACCGTTCTTGGGGTGGAAGAAGCGGGCGTCTTCGCAGAAGGTCTGGGTGAAGTAGCCGGGCTGGGGCGGCAGGTCTTGCAGTTCCTGCAGGGCCGCGAGTACGTCCTGGTGCCCGATGGCGCTCGCGTCGGTGGCGATGTAGCACTGGGCCAGGACTTCGCTGTAGGTGGCCGTGTCCACGGCGGTGACGTGCAGGCCGCGGCGCTTGAACGCCTGGGCTACGCGGGTGGTGCCGGTGAAAAGATCGATGGCGCTGCGGGCCTCCACCGCGCCGGCGATGGCGCCCAGTACCGGCACCAAGACGCGCTTGGAGCCCAGGTACTTGATCACCTGGCCAGTCAATGAGCCCCTGGCCGGATTGCTGGCGGTGGCGGATTGGGGGTTGCGAGGGGTGTGGCGGGCCGCTAGGCCCGCCCGGGCGGCGAGACGCAGTGTCCGCGGCGTCCTGCTTGCTGCCGGTAAGGCGGCGGCGGCTTGGAGTCTGGGCGGGACGGCGGCCCGTACGATGGATCCGGGTTGAGCACAGCAGCAGGCACCGACGCAGGTGAAGGAGGCCCCATGAGCAGCATCGAACCCGGTCTCACCGCCAGTGCCAGCGTGACGGTTGGAACCGCTCAGACGGCTGCGGCCGTGGGCAGCGGCAGCCTGGCGGTGTTGGCCACCCCGGCGCTGGTGGCGCTGATGGAGCAGGCTGCGTGTGCTTGCCTGGAGGGGCGGTTGGAACTGGGCCAAACTTCGGTGGGTGTGGCCATTGAGGTAGCCCACACCGCGGCCAGCCCGGTTGGCGCCCGGGTGACGGCGACCGCCCAGGTCGTGGCGGTGGATGGCCGCCGGGTCGAGTTCACGGTGACGGCGGCCGATGGCGCCGGCCAGGTTGGCCACGGCACCCACTGCCGCGTCATCGTGCACCAAGACCGCTTCCTAGCCAAACTGGCGACCCGCGCCTGACTCCTCTTCTGGGTGTCAACTGGGCGCCGCCGGGCACTGCGGAGAGACTTCCGGTAGTTTCTGGGCTCGTTTCACCGGTCCGGAGAGACTTGCTGCAGTTTTCGGGGCCGGAAACTACCGTAAGTCTCTCCGATCGGCTTGGAGAGGCCCGGAAACTGCAGCAAGTCTCTCCACATCGGCCGATGGCGCCTCCTGGACTGCTGTAAGTCTCTCCACTCGGCTTGGACAGGTGGGGGTGACCCCAATTGCCGGCACGGCTGCACGCGTAGAAAGGACCCACCACATCTGGCCCGGTAGCATGGGCCGCAAACAGCCGGGCGGTCCGATGCCGTCCGGGCCGGGACGACAACCAGGATCAAAGTGGATCAAGAACGCAAGCTGACCATCCTGACCGACCAGTTCCAGTCTTCCGCGGGCGAACTGGTGCCGGGGCTGACGGTGATACTGGATGGCCAGATGCGCCAGATCTTTGACGTCTTCATGGCCAAACGAGGCGCCGAGGACTACGCCGAAGTGCTGTACCAAGTGCTGGTCGCTGGAGTGAACCAGATCATGGCGGAGATCCGCCCCCAACGCGGCCAATGACTGCCGCCGGCGGAACCGTTATAAGGAAAGGTGGCCGTGATGTACACGGTGGGCTGGGCGGAGATCATCCAGACGCCACAGGATGAAGACGAACTGCCCGGCTATGTCGACCGGACGGCCGAGATCCTGGGTCAACTGAGGGCGGCCATCGCCCAGCGGTGGGGCGAACCGGCCCGGGAGTTGCCGTTCTTTCACTCAGCGGGGCAGCCGGGTGACACCAGCCAAGCCGTGTGGCAAAACGAAGCGGTCACGCTGGGCTGGTTCAACGGCGTGGCCATGTTCCAAATCTGTGTCTGCCACAACCACTTCCGAAACAGTGGCCAGGACGTGGTGGAACTGTTCCGTGAGATTGGCCGGATCGCTCCGGGGGCGCGCGGACTGCTGTACATCCTGGACGAAGAGGGCCAGGGTGGTCCTGCCAACGAGTATTGCGTCTACGTGCTGGCCCGGGGGCAACTGGTGCGGCGCCGCGACCCCTTCCTGTCGCCCGTTGTACCGGTGACCGAAGATCCCTAGCGGCGCACAGCCCTCACGGGTTCGAATCCCCAGGCCCACAAACAAGTGGACCCGGGCCACGCCCAGGTCCACTTGTTTGCGGAGGTATTTGGCCTGCGGCCTGCGACCTCTGCTCCTCGCTCG
>JAISTN010000421.1 GCA_031272565.1 Bifidobacteriaceae bacterium | reverse complement strand
GGAGCCCAGGCCAGCAACACGCCAGTCACGGTCAGCAGCGCGATCCGGATGAACAACGGTTGCAGGCCAAACAGAATGCCAATCTGGGAGACACTGGCCCCAAAGTCGATGATTGGCTCGAAGGGGTCAACTCCCGCTGAGCTTGAGTTGATGCAGAGCATCAACAACAGTCCAGTCGCAGCCCCAGCCAGGCCGGCTACCAATGGCGGCAGGTAGCGGCCAATAAAGCTGCCCAGGCAACCAAACCAGGCGATGGCCAGTAACTGGGCCACCAGGGCTACCAGGATGCGGCCCCAGCCGCCCCTAGGGAGATAGTCCCCGCCCAGCGCCACGGCCCCAAAGAAGAGGGCCGCGTGCCAGGCAGCCACCGGCAGAACGCACCAGCCCAGCGCCCACCACAGCCGGCGCCGGTGGTGAGCTAGCGTCAGGTCTGCCCGGCCTGGACGCATCAACCGGGCCGCGTCGGTGGCCGCCACGGCGGCGACAATGGGCCCAAAGTACAGAAAGTCAACTGCCATCCAACGCAGAGTGAACATCGCTTCGCCCAGATACTCGGCATTGCGCTGGAACATCAGTGGGACTTCGAGTGCCATGGCCGCGAACAGAGCCCAGGGCCCAACCAAGCTAACCGCGGCGAAGCGGACCGAACGCGCCATGCGTTTCACGCCTCTTCACCCGCCTCCATCAGGTCCGCCACCACGGCATCGAAGCCGTCGCTGGGGTCCAGCGCCGGATCGGCCTTGGCCTCCAGATCCGCCCGGGGTCCATTGAAGGTCACCCTGCCCTCCGCCAGCACCACGACCTGCTGGGCAATCCGGCGCACGTCCTCCAACAGGTGGGTCGAAACCAGCACCACCCGGTCCTGGCCAATGGCTGTGATGACATCGCGCAAACTGGCGCGCTGTTTGGGGTCCAATCCCACCGTCGGTTCATCCAGCAGCAGCAAGCTTGGCGCGTGAACCATTGCCTGGGCGATGGCCAAGCGGCGGCGCATGCCGCCGGACAGCACACCGATGCGCTGGTCTGCCCTTTCGGCTAGGCCCACAGCTTCCAGGACGGCCGTGACCGCCCCGGCCCGCTGGGCCCGCGGCACACCGTGCAGCCAGGCCACGTGGGTCAACAGGTCGCCCGGCCGGGCATGGGACGGCAGGGCCGGTTCTTGTGGCAAGAACCCGACCGACCTGATCGCGCCCGATTCACCCAGCAGGCTCCCCGCCTTGGGCTTCTGCAGGCCGGCCAGACCCCGGAACAGGGTTGACTTGCCAGCGCCGTTGGCGCCCACCAGACAGGTCACGCCCACCGGGAAGGTGGCCGTGATGGGGCCGACCCGGAAACCTGAGCCGTACCCCACCACGAGCCCTTCGGTCCTAAGACCCTCTTGCGTCATTTGACACCTGCACCTAGTACTTGATGGGCACCGTGAGGCTTTGCCCGCTGTGTACATCGAACCGATACGGGATGTCGAGAACCACCTCGAACTCGCCACGCGCCAAGTCTGACGTTCCAGGCGCTTTCATAGCCGTGTCAGCCGATACCCATGTCGTGTCTTTCTTATGCTTGGATTCGGACACGCCGCTTAGAAGGCTGAACGGAGTTGTCTTGGTTGCCGTGCTGCAAGCACCTCCATCCTTCACGTTGGCACATGAGCTATTACCAGTGGTCGAAGGAGCGTTGACGTAGGTCCATTGCTTCACGAACACTTTGTGGTCCAGAGGATTCAGGATCACGACGAAATTGTAACCGCGCGCCTTGGTTCCATCTGACTTCGTAGACACCTCAAAAGAGCCGTAGCCGTAGCCGGTCGAACTGTACCCACTGACCGTGAGAGGCTTTGACTTGGAGTTCCAACTCACTGCGGCGTCAGCAGCCAAACTGCCGCTCAGGATGAGCCCCCCCCCCCCAGAATTGCGAGAATCGCACGTTTGACCATCTTTGGTCCTTTCTCTAGTTGTTTGGACAAGCTGTTGGGACTGACAGTGTTGCCATCAACCAGCGATGACACCCCGAAGTTATCACTGGGCCCGCAGGGCCACAAGGGACCATGGACCACCGGGAGAGGGCCAGGTTGGATCTGGGGCCCACGCCGGCGCGCCAGCGGCACCACCGCCACCGCCACCGCCACCGCCACCGCCACCGCCACCGCCACCGCCACCGGCCGGACAGTACCCTGGTGGCGTGGACCACTACTTCACGGCCGATGCCGCGCCGCTGGACCCGGCCGAACTGACCGAGCGGGCCGTCCGCCTGGCCGGCTTCGAAGGCACCGTGGTGACCGCGCCAGGCGTGTTCTGCGCCCACCGGGTCGATCTTGGCACCGCCGTGCTGCTGCGTACCGTCGCGGCCGGCCCGCTGCCCACCAGCGGCACCCTGGTCGACCTCGGCTGCGGCTGGGGGCCCCTCGCCCTTGTGATGGCCAAGCTGGCCCCCCAAGCCACCGTCTGGGGCATCGACATTAACCCCCGGGCCCTGGAGCTAACCCGGCTCAACGCCGCCCGCTGGGGACTGACCAACCTCCAGGTGGCCACCCCCGAGGCCGCCTCAGACTTGGCACCCGATCTGATCTGGTCCAACCCTCCCATCAGGGTTGGCAAAGAAGTGCTCCACGACCTGCTGACCACCTGGCTGGACCGGCTGACGCCCCACGGCTACGCCGACCTGGTGGTGCAGAAAAACCTGGGAGCCGATTCGCTCCAGACCTGGCTGACGGCCCACGGCTACCCCACCGGCAAGCTGGCCAGCGCCAAGGGCTACCGAGTACTGCGAGCGCGGCGGGCATAACCAACAGGTAAGACCACGGCTGCCGGTGCGCCAGGCGGCCGGCGGACCAGTAGAGTTGACTCCATTCCGGTCCCCCAAGGAGCCCCCAATGTTCCGCCCCTTCGCCCTGAAAGCTGATTCGCGCAGCCCGGCCCCCCGTGGTGCCGCGCTTGCCGCCGCTGCCGCAACCAGCCTGATCGCCGCCCTGCTGCCGGCCACCGCCGCCCTGGCCGACCCCATTCCGCCCACCTTGCCCAGTCCGGCGGCCGAAGCCACCGCTACCGCCACCCAGAGCCCCCAAGGCTCCCAAGACCAGCCAAGCCCCCAGGCGGCATCGGGCACCACCCAGGCCACCCAAGCGGCACCGGGCACCACCCAAACCATCCTGCCCCAAGGCGGCACCATCACCCCCATGGCGGCCGAGACCGAACCGAACGACAACTTCTACCAGGCCACCCCCATGACGCTCGGTACCCCCTACGACGGCCAAATCGGCCCCAGCGACGGCACCGACTTCTACCGGTTCACCACCACGCAGGATGGCAACCTGCGCCTCCAGTTCAGCTTTCCCACGCCCGGCAACGCTGCCCGCAGTTGGCGGCTGGACGTCTACGACAACCAAGGCGGCCACACCCGCCTACGCCTGGAGGACCGGCCAGCCGGCCAAGAAGACCCCACCGGGGCCGCCATCGCGAACCAGTACTTCCCCCTGACCGCCGGCACCTACTACATCACCGTGCGGCAAAACCAGAGCGGCACGGCACCAGCCACCGTCTGGACCTACCACCTCAGCCTCAGCTTGACCCCAGAGGCAGTGGAACACGAACCCAACGGCACCAAAGCCACCGCCACCCCGCTGGCCTTTGGCACTACCCTGGCCGGCTCGGTACTGGGCACCAGCAACACCCAATACGGGCAAGACGACATCCTGGAAGACCAGGACTACTACAGCTTCACAGTCCCCAGCCCAGGCGGCCTGGTCCGCCTGGCCTTCACGTTCCCGCAGGTCAGCGGTCCAACCGAGATGTACAAATGGACCATCTCCAGTGACACCATGGCCGGCCTGCTGCGCCTTCCCACCCTGACCCAGGCCGACTGGAACGGCGCCTGGGCCACCGACTACGACATCTACCTGCAGCCCGGCACCTACTATCTGCACAACACCGACTCCTGGGCCCGAACCCCCACCGCAGCGGCCTGGGGCCTGCGCTACAGCCTGCGCCTGACCTTCAGCGCCAAGACCCCCATCGA
Organism: Bifidobacteriaceae bacterium; assembly: GCA_031272565.1. Lineage (GTDB taxonomy): Bacteria > Actinomycetota > Actinomycetes > Actinomycetales > WQXJ01 > JAISSX01. Next base: position 2,586 of record JAISTN010000421.1, on the reverse strand, counting down.
GGCCGAACCCAACAACACCGCCGCCACCGCCACCCAACTGACGGCACTGCAAACCATCAACGCCTCTGTGATTCCCTCCGCCGACCCGGCCAGCGTGGCCGACTACGACTACTACCGCTTCACCCAGCCGGCCACCGGCGAAGCCGCCATCATCTTCAAACACACGCCCCTGGCACCCGCCAACCACCTGTTCGCCTACTTCGTGGTCAGCGATGCCAGCGGCACCCAGGTGCCCGGCTCCTACCAGGCGGTCCGGGCCGGCACGGCCGAAGTGGAACTGAGACTGCCCAACCTGCCCGCCGGCACCTACACCATCCTGGTGTTGGCCTCGCCCGCCTGGGCTGGCACCTCAGTCACTTGCCCCGACGAACTCGGCTGGTCCTACCAGTTGACCGTTGGCACCGCCGTCACGGTCACCCTGCAGCCGTTGGCCGCCAACCCCCTGTACGGCCAGCTCCTGGTCCCCAGCTACACGGTCTCCCCCAGTTCCGCGAAAACCACCCTGGCCTGGTACGTCGCCGGGCGCACCACGCCGGTTGCCAACGCTCTGACCTACCGGCCCACCATGGACGACCGCGGCAAGACCCTCAGCTTCTGCGTCAAGGCCACGGCCACCGGCTACCTGCCCACCGAACGTTGCATCAGCACCACCGTCCAATACACCCCAACCTATCCCCGCCTGACCCTGTCGCCCGACCTGACCGGCGACGGCTACGGCGACCTGCTGGGCCTGCACCTGAACGGCGAACTACACGAGTTCCCAGGCACGGCCAGCGGCGCCGTGGGCGGCAAGACCGTGCTGGCCACCGGCCTGGGCACCAGTTGGATCTCCGGCCCGGGCGACTGGAACGGTGACAACCTGGCCGATGTCGTAACGGTCGATTCGGCCGGGCGGATGTGGCTGCGAGCCGGCAACGGCCAAGGCCGCATCGCCGCCACCCAAGTGCAGATCGGCCACGGCTGGTCCGCCTACCGGATCATCCCCGCCGGCGACCTCAACCAGGACGGCGCCAATGACATGCTGGCCATCGACACGGCCGGCAAACTGTGGCTCTACGCCGGCAACGGCCGCGGCGCCTTCCTGCCCGGCCGCACCGAAGTGGGCCACGGCTGGACCAACCTGCAACTGCTAGCGGCCGGCGATCTGGACGGCGACGGCAAGGGCGACATCCTGGGTATCAGCCAAGCCGGCCTGCTGTTCGCCTACTCCGGCCGGGGCAACGGCACCTTCGCCGCCGCCAAACAAGTTGGCCACGGCTGGACCGGGCTAACTTTGGCCGCCGGCGCCGACATCAACCGGGATGGCCTGGCGGACATTGTGGGCCGGAACGACTCGACCGGCCGGCTCTACTTCTACGCCGGCAAGGGCGGCGGTCAGTTCAAGGCCGCCGTCGCGTTAGGCACCGGCTGGTAGTAGACGCCCTCCGCCACCAAGGCGGCCGGGCCGGTCAGTTCAACCACGTCATCCATCATCCGCACCCACAACGTGCCGCCCGGCACGTTGACGGTCCAGCGGGTGGGGCCGGCCGGGCCGGACCACGCCCACGCCGCCAAGGCGGCCGCACACGCCCCCGTACCACAAGACAAGGTCTCCCCCACGCCGCGTTCCCACACCCGCATGGTGATTTCGCCCTCGGTGTCCCCCACCGAGACCGGCGCCAAGACCACAAACTCGACGTTGGTGCCATTCTTGGGCGCCGGCGTCACCTGCGGCATGTCGCGCAGCGACAAAGCTTCCAGTTCCTCGGCCGACACGGACGCCACCACATGGGGATTGCCCACCCCCACCGACAACCCGCCCAAGGGCCGTTCGATCCCCTCGGCAAAGATCTGCACATCGCAACCACGCCGCACCGCTGCCTGGCCGCCCGGGAACTTCCACGTACCCAGATCGGCCGCGTACTGGTCGCCGTCGCGGCGCACCTCGCAGACACCGGCCCTGGTGCCGACAACCACGCTGTCGCCATCGGCCACCTCAATCAGACCCTGCGCCCGCAAGAAATCGACAAAGACGCGCACGCCGTTGCCGCACATCTCCGCCAGCGAACCATCATGGTTGCGGTAGTCCATGAACCATTCAGCGGTCGGATCCAGCGCCAGAGCCGTCTGGCCTTCCTCCAGCGCCTCGGAACGGACAGCCCGGATGACGCCATCGGCGCCGATACCATACCGCCGGTTCGCCAAACCCGCCGCCAGTTCTTCGGTGAACTCCACCGCGCCGTCCGGGTCAGCGAACAAAACGAAGTCATTGCCGGTGCCCTGCCCCTTGATAAAGCGCAAGCCCTGTGGGGCACCATCCAGATGCGTCTGCACGGGGGCCAGCCTAGTACCCCGGGGCCGAAATCGCGCTGCCGACCTGGCCAAGTAAGCTACCGGCTGAAGCCTCCAGCCAGATGATTCTAGGGTCGCGCCGGAACCATTTGCGCTGGCGGCGGGCCAATTGGCGGGTCGCCAAGGCGACCGCGTCTCTGGCCTGTTCGGTGGTCATGGCGCCGTCCAGCACCGCCAGCGCCTGGGCGTAGCCGATCGCCCGCGAGGCCGTCTTGCCCTGGCGAAGTCCCAGGTCAGCCAGGTGAGCCGCCTCCT
>JAISTN010000419.1 GCA_031272565.1 Bifidobacteriaceae bacterium | reverse complement strand
GCGGCGCCCCCACCTGGATCACCAGGTCGACCGCGCCCATGTCGATGCCCAACTCCAAGGAGGAGGTCGCCACCACGGCCGGCAACTGGCCGGCCTTGAGTTGGTTCTCAATCTGGGTGCGCCGTTCCCGGCTCATGGAACCGTGATGAGCCTGGGCCAGCGCGACGGCCGTGGCGCCTTCCGCCACCGGTAGCCCCTTGGCCTGGCTGAACGAGCCGTGATAATCCCACGCCGCCACGGGGCCGGCCAGCGTGGTTGCCTGGGCAGGGGCGCCGGCGGCGGATTCTGGCGGCCCAGCCGTGGCCCCCGCCAAGGTCAGCGGCAGCGCCGCCACCGTGGTGGACTGGGCGTTGTTCAAGGTGGTGCCCAAACCGGCCAGGTCTGGTTCAGCCCCGGTGACAGTTTCCGCCCAGGATTCGTTGATGCGAGCCGCCAGGCGCTCCGCCCCACGCCGGGAGTTGGCGAACACCAGCGTGGAGCGATGCCGGGTGATCTGGTCGATGATGGCCTGATGCACGTGGGGCCAAATTGACGGGCCTCCCCGCAGGCCCCCGGCCGCGTCGCCACTCAGGTCCAGTTCGCCGGCCATGGCCTGGCCGCCGATGTCGGTCAAGTCCTCCACCGGCAGGCGGACCTCGACCTGGATGGTCTTGGCGCTGGGCGGCTTGACGATCTGAATGGGCCGGGCGCGCGGCTGAGGCCTTGGCGCGGCAGCAGACGCTTGGGACGGCGCAGCGAAGAACGGATCATCCAACGGGCGGGGTTGGGGGCCCTCACGGACAGTGGCCCCACGGACAAACCGCGCCACCTCCTCCACCGGCCGCACGGTAGCGGACAAGGCCACCCGCTGGGCCGGCTGGGGGAGCAGAGCATCCAGCCGTTCCAACGACAGGGCCAGGTGCGCGCCGCGCTTGGAGCCGGCCAGGACGTGAACCTCATCCAGACTGACGGTTTCCAGCCCGCGCAGACCCTCACGGGCGCCGCTGGTCAGCACCAGGAAGAGCGATTCTGGGGTGGTGATGAAGATGTCCGGCGGCTTGGTGCCGAACTGCCGCCGCTCCGCCGCCGGCGTGTCACCGGTGCGCAGGCCGACTTTGATGTCCGGTACCCGCTGGCCGGCCGCCGCCAGTTGGTTTGAGATGCCGACCAGCGGTGCTCTCAAGTTTCGTTCGACATCGGCCGCAAGGGCCTTCAGAGGCGAGACGTACAAGACCCGGCAACGGCGCTGCCGGTCCGCCGGCGGCGGGGTGGACATCAGATGGTCGATGGCGCTGAGGAAAGCCGCCAGCGTCTTGCCAGAACCGGTGGGCGCCACCACCAGGGCGTGGTCGCCCTGGCCAATGGCCTGCCACGCCCCCAACTGGGCCGCGGTTGGCTCCGTGAAGGCGCCCTGGAACCAGGCCTTGGTGGCAGGGGCGAAGCGTTCAGGCAGGACCATGGGAACAAGCGTGGCACGAGGGTCCGACATTTTACGAGCCAACTCGGGTGCGCCGGGTGTGCCCGATGCGCCGGGTATGTCCGATGCGCCGGGTGTGCCGGGAGCGCCGGTTGCGCCGCGTCAAGCAAAGCCGAAGGCCGTGGGCGGCTTGATTGCGCCCACGGCCTTCGATGGAGGCCGCCGCCGGGGGCGACCAGGGTGGCCGGGAAGAACTGCGGACCCACCCCACCCGGCGGCGGCGAGCCGGGTCACGCCGGGTAGAACCCAGACGGGGCCTCGGACAGATTGATCAGGATGTTCTTTTGCTGGGTGTAGTGCTCCAGAATCACCTTGTGGGTCTCACGGCCGATACCGCTGGCCTTGTAGCCACCGAAGGGCGCGCCGGCCGGGATCGCGTTGTAGGTGTTGACCCACATGCGCCCCGTCTCGATGCCGCGGCAGACCCGCATCGCCCGGTTGAGGTCACGGGTCCAGACCGCGCCGCCCAAGCCGTAGGCGTTGTCATTCGCCATCGCGATGACTTCCTCCTCCGTCTTGAACTTGATGACGCAGGCCACCGGCCCAAAGATCTCTTCCTGGGCCACCTTCATGTCGTTGGTCACGTCCACGATCAAGGTGGGCTTGACGAACGCGCCCTTGGCCAGCTCGCCCTCGGTGGCCCGTTCGCCGCCGACGGCCTCACGGGCGCCCTCGGACTTGGCCTCCTCGACCCAGCCCAAGATCTTCTCAACCTGGTTCTGGTCGATCTGCGAGCCCATCTGGGTGTCCGGCTCCCACGGCAGGCCAACCTTGATCTTCTTGAAGGCTTCCACTGCATCGGCGATGAAGCGGTCGTAGATGTCCTCATGGACAAAGACACGTGAACCGGCGCAGCAGACCTGGCCCTGGTTGAACAAGATGCCCAACTGCAGACCGTCAAGGGCCATGTCCCACTGGGCGTCCGGGAAGTAGATGTTGGCCGACTTGCCACCCAGTTCCAGGGTGGCCGGGATCAGCCGGTCCGCCGCCGCCGAGGCGATTTGGCAGCCCACCTCGGTGGAGCCAGTGAAGGCCAGCTTGCGGAAGCCCTTGTGGTCCAGGATGTACTGGCCGGAGCGCGAACCTTTGCCTGTCACAACGTTGAACACGCCGGGCGGCAAGACGTCCTGGATCAGGCGGGCCAGTTCCAGAACTGACAGCGGCGTCAGCGAACTCGGCTTGAAAACCGTGCAGCACCCGGCGGCCAACACCGGGGCCAGTTTCCAGGCCGCCATCAGGAACGGGAAGTTCCACGGCACAATTTGGCCCACCACGCCGATTGGCTCGCGCAAGACGATGGACAGCGTGTTGTTGTCCAGCATGGTGGCGGAGCCTTCTTCGGTCCGGACGGCCCCGGCGAAGTACCGGAAATGGTCGGATGACATTGGCACGTCGATGGCTTTGGTTTCGCGGATCGGCTTGCCATTATCGAGCGATTCGACCATCGCCAAGTGATCGGCGTTGGCGTCGATGATGTCGGCGATCTTGAGCAGAATCGCGGCGCGGGTGGCTGGTTCGGTGTCCTTCCAGGCCGGGAACGCCCGCCAGGCGGCGTCCACTGCGGCATCGACGTCCTCCTGGGTGGCCTCCGCGCAGGTGGCGAGCACTTCGCCATTGGCGGGGCAGGTGGTCTCGAACGTGCTGCCGTCCGAGGCGGGGCGCCACTGGCCATCGATGAAGAGGTCGTAGCGGGGTTGCAGTTTGGCTAATGCCATCTTGTTCCTCCTTCGGTACATGGGGCTGATGTGGTTGGCCACGGAGGCCAATTCTGGGTGACACCTGGGGCAATGACAATACTTGGTGGAGCAGAGCACCCTTGTTCTGCGCCCGCCGGTCAATGCCAACCGGCATATGTGTATGATAACTGCTTGGTTCGATGGCAGGCAAGAGCTTCCGCCAAGTTGGTTGAAGCCGGGAGCGTCGCAATGACCAGGCACAATGGTAAATGGGCGACTTTCGGATAGGTCTTTTTGTAGTACCCGCCGCAGTATAGGTAGCCATTTGGATAGGACCTTTCGGGTAGACCAGTCCTGCCGCGGGCGGAGTTACTAGCTCGCCTTGTCCGCCTGCAGGGCTGTGGCCGGTCCGCCGGGTCCTACCGCTGGTCCGGGCAATTTCAGGCCGGGGCAGGACGCGGTGGTGGACGGTCGCGGCGAAGCATTGAAGCATGACGACGACACGCCAGTTGATCACCGCCCCCGCCCACAGCCAGTACCGGCCCTACCGGCCGCCACGCCGCCGGGCGAGCGCCTGGCGTTCCCTCATGGTCTTCGTGGCGCTGGTGGGGGTGTTGGGTGGCCTTGGCCTGCTGGGCGGCAAGTGGGTAGCCTCGATGGCCGACGCCGCCGTCAACCGGTTGGGCAGCATCACCGGGGACGGCCAGGCGGCGGCACCCGTCGAGGCCGAGCCGGAACCGGAGCCGGACCCGGAGCCGGACCCGGACGCCGTGCCGGCCCTAGACACCGTCTTGTTGAAACGCTATGACCTGGCCGCCGCTGCCGCCGCCGCCCAGGGGATCGAGTTGAGCATCACCTCTGGGGCCCGGTCCATCAACGAACAGAAAGCCGAGTTCGAAGAGGCGGTTGGCATCTACGGCAGCGCCGAAGAGGCCGCCAAGTGGGTGGCCACCCCCGAAACCTCCGCCCACGTGCGGGGCGCGGCCCTAGATGTAGGACCCCAAGCCGGCTGGGAGTGGCTGGGGCAGCACCAGTCCGAATACGGGCTCTGCCTGGTCTACGCCAACGAGCCCTGGCACTTCGAGGCCCTGACCGAACCTGGCGAGGCATGCCCGCCGTTGAAGGCCGACGCCCGGGGGTGAGGGCCCGTGAGGTTGGCTGGCGCCCGAGGCTCACGGAACGGCGGCAGAGCTTGCGAGCGACATCGGCGGCCATCCGAACTGGCCCATAGACTAGATGGCCGTGAGCGCCCAACCCTTGCCCGACCAGTCACTGTCTGACCAGTCACTGAATGGCCAACCCCAAGCCCTCGTCATCGGCGAGGCCCTGACCGACATCATCTACCAAGGTGACACCATCCGGGAGCACCCCGGAGGCAGCCCTCTGAACGTCGCGGTGGGGCTGTCACGCCTGGGCCGCCCCACCACCCTCGCGACCTGGCTGGGCCGTGACCCGCGAGGGGATCAGATCAAGGCTCACCTGGAGGCTTCCAACGTGGCCCTGCTGGAAGGTTCCGACGGGGCGGCCCGAACCTCGGTGGCACAGGCCACGCTGGACCAGCACGGCGCCGCCACCTACGTGTTCGACCTGCTGTGGGAAGTGCCGCCGGTGCCGGCTGGGCTAGTGCCCCTGGTGATCCACGCCGGCTCCCTGGCGGGTGTGGTGGAACCGGGGGATCAGGCAGTGGCGGCCCTGTTCACGGCCCGGCCCGGCGGCGCCACCTTGACCTACGACCCGAATGTCCGGCCGCAAATCATGGGGTCGCCCGGCCAGGTGCGCGATCGGATCGAAGCGCTGGTGCGGGCGGCGGACGTGGTCAAGGCTTCGGACGAGGACCTGGCTTGGCTCTACCCCGAGGTGGAGGTTGAGCAGGCAGCGCGGGACTGGCTGGAAGCCGGCCTGGCCCTGATGGTTGTGACGCGGGGAGCCGATGGCGCCTTCGCCTTGCTGCCGGGCGGTGAGATGGTGACGGTAGGGCCGGCGGCGGTGGCGGTGGTCGACACCGTGGGGGCAGGCGATGCCTTCATGGGAGGCATGGTCGACGCCTTATGGACGGCCGGATTGTTGGGGCCAGGAGGGCGTGAAGCCCTGTACGGCATCGGGCGCCAGACGGCCCAGGCCGTGCTGGACCACGCCAGCCGGATCGCCGCGATGACCGTGGCACGTGCGGGCGCGAACCCGCCCTGGGCGGGGGAGTTGGTTGAAGCCGATGAAGTGCCCGCGAGTGGTGGGGCTGATGGTGCTGGTGTTGCTGGTGATGCTGGTGGGGCTGGTGATGCTGGTGGGGCGGCAGGAGTGAGGGACTGGTCGGCGTGGCAGGGGGCATGAGGCACTCAGAGTTCTGGGAATCAATGGAGCAGGCCTTCGGCAGCATCTATGCCAAGTCCTTGGCGGCGGACTTGGTGATTGGCGCCTTGGGGTCGCGGACGGCGCAGCAGGCGCTCGATGCCGGGCTGGCTCCCAGGGAGGTTTGGGATGCCGTTTGCGACGCCATGGAAGTGCCTGATGACGTGCGCTGGCGCTACCGTGATGCACCCCGCAAGAAGGGACAGCGTCGGTAGCCAGGGGGACGGATAGAGGTGTCGGTAGGCGGGGCCCAGCGGGCGGTTGGCCAGGGCGGTTGGCGGTGTCTGATAGAGGTTGGGGGTGACTGGGTGGAGACCGGGCGGCAGGCCGGGCGGCAGGCCGGGTGACAGACCGGGTGGCAGGCCGGGTGACAGACCGGGTGCAGATCGGGGGTAGCTCGGGTGGCAGACAGGTTGGAGACCGGGTGGCAGGCCGGGCGATGTCCCGACACGCCGAAAAACCGACACGCCGGCAGCGGACGACATCGGGCAGATTGGGTCGTGGCGGCCCGAGGGGGACGAAAGTTGGGTATTGCCCGGCGTGTCTCGGCATGGTCGAACAGGTGTTCACTAAACTGATCGATGGAAGATCTGGTTGTCCACAGGCCGGAACACCTCTTAGGGCTAACGTGTCGGGGGGTGGGTCTAGGGTGGCAGCCGAAGATGAAAACGCCGCTCGACAAGGAGACCCAAATGGCGACCCCCGACAAGGAAAAGGCACTGGCCAGCGCCCTGCAACAGATTGATCGACAGTACGGCAAAGGGTCGATCATGCGGCTCGGAGATGAGTCGCATGCGCCCATCGAGGTGATCCCGACGGGGTCGATCGCCCTCGACATCGCGCTGGGTATCGGTGGCCTGCCGCGTGGCCGGATCGTGGAAATCTACGGACCAGAGTCCTCAGGCAAGACGACCGTGGCGCTGCACGCGGTGGCCAACGCTCAGAAAGCGGGCGGCATCGCCGCCTTCATTGACGCCGAGCACGCCCTGGATCCGGACTATGCCCGGCGGCTGGGGGTCAACACGGATGACTTGCTGGTGTCGCAGCCAGACACCGGCGAGCAGGCCCTGGAGATCGCGGACATGCTGGTGCGATCAGGGGCGTTGGACATCGTGGTGATCGACTCGGTGGCGGCGCTGGTGCCAAAGGCCGAGATCGAGGGTGAAATGGGCGATTCCCACGTCGGTTTGCAGGCCCGTCTGATGTCCCAAGCCATGCGCAAGATCACCGGCGCGCTGGCTGCCACCGGCACCACCGCCGTGTTCATCAACCAGTTGCGGGAAAAGGTGGGTGTGTTCTTCGGTTCACCCGAAACCACCACGGGCGGCAAGGCCTTGAAGTTCTACGCTTCGGTGCGCCTGGACGTGCGGCGCATCGAGACGCTCAAGGAAGGTACCGAACCGGTGGGCAACCGGACCAGGGTCAAAGTGGTCAAGAACAAGGTGGCCGCTCCCTTCAAGCAGGCGGAGTTCGACATTCTGTACGGCCAGGGCATCTCGCGTGAGGGTGGGCTGATCGATCTGGGCGTGGAGCACGGCATTGTGCGCAAGTCCGGCGCCTGGTTCACCTACGGCCAAGACCAGTTGGGTCAAGGCAAGGAGAACGCCCGGGCCTTCCTCAAGGACAACCCGCAACTCGCTGACGAGATTGAGGCCAAGATCCTGGCGCATCTTGGGATTGGGCAGGCGGCCGAGGGTGATGAGGGGGGCGAAGGGGCTGGCGACGCCGTCGGCCGGGCTGGTGCCAGTGGTGTTGGTGCGTCCCCGGCAGGCAAGGCTGCCGATGGCGCCAAGTAAGGCTGGTCAAGCCGGCCGGGCCAAGCGATCTGAGCTGAGTGGTGGGCAGGAGGCCCCAAGTCAGTTTGGGCCGAATGGCCCGGCCGGTTCAGCGGGTCGGGTTGGGCCAGACGGGCCACCCCTGAGCCGGGAACGGGCCGAACAGGTTGCCCGGTCGATCGCTCT
>JAISTN010000412.1 GCA_031272565.1 Bifidobacteriaceae bacterium | reverse complement strand
CCCGCCCTATCCGGTCACTCCGGTGCCCCCCGCGCCGGCACCGACGCCTCAGCCTGAGCCCGCGGCGGCTGTGGCACCGGCGGTGCCAGCCGCGCCGCCACCGGTCAAGCCGGCCCCAGTCACGCCTGCCTCGGCAACGCCCTCACCGGTGACTCCGACGCCGCAGCCCACGGTGACGCAGCCCCCGGTGACGCCCCCGGCGGCCAAGCCGGCGTCCACCCCGGCCCCGGACAAGACTCCAGAGCCGGCAGCGAAACCGGCTACGGTGACCGCTGTGCCTGGGGCGCCATCGGGCAAGACTGCGCCAACGCCGTCCTCGGACCAGGTTCAAGACCAGCCGGCACCGGCCCCCACGGCCCCACCCGCGCCCCAGCCCGGTACACTCGACCCTGATCAGCCCAGTCCAAAGCCGCCCGCCGCGGCCACGGACCAGGGCAAGGCGCTGACCCCGCCCAGGCCGCCCCAACCCCGGACCAACACCAGGCCGGCGGACCGGGCCCCGGCCAAGGACCAGGACACGTCTTGGGTGCGTCAATGGCTGGTGCCGGCGCTGATCGCACTGGCCTTGATCGCCATGATCGTCATTGGGTTAATTACCGCTCTGCGAGCCGATCCGAACACCGCCCCAGGCCCCGCCTGGGACCAAATGACGCACAGTGCTGGTGGACGTGGGATCATCGATGCGGAACAATTGCTCCCTGCGTCAGGGTGCTTCGAGGAAGGGTAGACAGGTGGCGGACTACACACCGCGGATCCTTGCCGGACGTTACGAGGTCGGCGAGTCGATTGGCCGCGGCGGCATGGCCCAGGTCTATGTGGGTAGGGATACCCGGCTGGGGCGCACCGTTGCGATCAAGCTTTTGCGCTCCGACCTGGCCAAAGACCCGGCTTTCCAGACCCGGTTCCGGCGTGAGGCACAGGCGGCGGCCTCCCTTAACCACCCAGCTATCGTGTCGGTCTACGACACGGGCGAAGACCTCAACACCGACGCTCAAGGCGTCACTCACCACCTGCCCTTCATCATCATGGAATATGTCGAGGGCCACACGCTGCGTGAGTTGATGCGAGATGGGGCGGCCCTGCCCATCGATGAGGCGATGGATATCACCATCGGCGTCTTGTCGGCGCTGCAATACGCCCACCACGCCGGCATTGTCCACCGTGACATCAAGCCAGCCAACATCATGCTGACCGTAGCCGGCCAGGTCAAGGTGATGGACTTCGGCATTGCCCGGGCCCTGACCGAAACCTCGGAGACGGTCACCCAGTCCCAGGCCGTCATCGGCACCGCGCAGTACCTCAGCCCCGAACAGGCCCGCGGAGAAAACGTGGACGCCCGGTCCGACTTGTATTCGACCGGTTGCGTGCTGTTTGAACTGCTGACCGGCCGGCCGCCCTTTGTGGGCGATTCGGCCGTGGCCGTGGCCTACCAGCATGTCCGTGAACAGCCGGTGCCACCATCCACCTACGCCCCGGATGTCCCCCAGTCGCTGGACCGGATAGTGCTCAAGGCGCTGGCCAAGGACCGCAGCCTGCGCTATTCGACCGCCTCGGAGTTCCTGGCCGATCTGGAAGCGGCCAAGCACGGCCGCGCCGTTTCGGCCCCGCCCGTGTCATCGTTGGCCGGAGAGCCAACCCAAGTGATCGCCCCTGGTGGATTGCAGGCGGCGGCCATCGCGGCCGCAGCCGCGGCGGCCGCCGGCAACGCCCGGACCGCCCAGGGCGCAGCGCCCACGGCCCCCTTCCCGCCCACCCAGAACTCCTTCCAGCGGGGCGGCATTCTGCCTTCGCCGGAACAGGTGGCAGAAGAAGAGGAAGAAGAGCGTCAGTCGCGCCGGCGGATCATCCTCATCTCGGTGATCGCCGGCGGGGTGGTGATCCTGCTGGGTGTGGCCTTGTTCTTCCTGCTGCGCGGCGGTGGCACCGAGGAGCCGGCGGAAACCCCGCCTCCCACGCCAAGCACCTCGGCCAGCGTCGAGGCGGAGTCCGTCACGGTGCCGATCTGCGGCACCATCGCCGGGGCCGAGTTCTCCAACTGCACCGAGCAAGATGCGATCGACCTGCTGACCAAGGCCGGCCTGGTGCCACAGCGGGCCGCCGGGGCCGAGGCCTCCGATACGGTCAAGGACGGTTACGTCATCCGCTTCGAGCCTAAGCCTGGCGACACGGTCAAGGAGGGCGACACGGTGGTCTACGTGCTGTCCTCCGGGCCAGATGAGGGCACGGTGCCCAATGTCGAGGGGATGACTCAAGAAGACGCCATCGACGCGCTCGAACGGGCTGGCTTCACGGTCCGCCCCGGCACCGTCTCCGAACCTTCCGCTACGGTGCCCAAGGACATGGTGACCTCGACCGACCCGGCCAAGGCCACCACCCAGAAGCGCGGCACTGCCATCACGCTGCACGTGTCTTCCGGTTACACCTCGGTGCCAACCGACTGTGTGGGCGCCACCTTGGACCAGTGCAAGACGCTGCTGGATGACGCCGGCTTGGTCTCGGGTGAAGTCACCGAAGAGGTCAATGAGGACAAGGCGGCCGGCACGGTGCTGCGCACCGAGCCTTCGGGTGGTTCATCCGCCGCCCAGAAGAGTTCGGTCCGGATCTGGGTGGCCAAGGCCCGCCCGCAGGTGGCGGTGCCAGCCGAGTTGGTGGGCCTGGACAAGGCCGCGGCGGTCCAATGGGTCGCCTCGCTGGGGTTGAACTCGGCTGAAGAAGAGGAGTATTCCGACACCGTCCCGGCGGGCAAGGTGATCCGGACCGATCCGGCCGCCGACACGATGTTGCGTGAAGGCGACGTGGTGACGCTGTACATCTCCAAGGGGCCGGAGCCCCAGCCCAGCCCAACGGCCACTCCCACCACCACGCCATCGAATCCGGCCAGTCCCTGACAGGTATTGGTCTGCGGGTCAGGCAGTGGGCGGCTGAGCTTCCAGCCGTGCGAGTTAGCATTAGGGCAATGACCCCGACCGATCAGAGCCCTCGATGAGCCTGTTTCCACCCGTGCCTGGCACGGCGCCGGAGCCCGAACCGCTGCCGGCGCCGGGCCCTGTACCCGCGCCGCCGGTGGCCGCTGGCCCACCAGCCACCCAGCCGCTGCCAGCCGTCCCACCCGCGCCCGCACCCGCCCCTGTTGCCGGGGAGGCGGCGCCCGCCAACCTGGGCGGGATCGCCGGCCTGCGCCAGTTGGGTGGCCTGGGCGACATCGGCGGCCTTGGTAGCCAAGCCACTCAGGTGCCCGGACCGGCCGATGGCGGCCCGCCGGAGGCGCCGGCAGATGACGACGAAGACACCAAGCGGCGCGGTTTTTGGGCCTTGATCCTGGCCGCTGCCCTGGTGTTGCTGCTGGGCACCGGCTTTGCGATCTACCAGATTCTCCACTCTGGCGAGGAGCCGGTCGCGCTGCCGAGCCCAACGCCATCGGTCATCAAGCCCAGCCCGTCGCCTAGCCCCACATCCAGTCCAACGCCGAGCCCCACGCCATCGCCCTCGCCCACACCCAAGGGCGTCTACGAGATCGCCACACTGGCGGGGGACGTGCCGTCCTACGCCGCGCCGGGCGGCCCCGAAACGGGTACCGTGGACGGCACCTGGTGGGGCTACACCTCCGCTCTGGCCGTGATCGACAAACAGGACGGATACCTCAAGGTCCGGCTGCAGCAACGGCCCAACGAATCGACC
>JAISTN010000298.1 GCA_031272565.1 Bifidobacteriaceae bacterium | reverse complement strand
CAAGGACCTGCTGGAACGCTGCCGCCGGCCGTTCCAGGCCGTAATCGCCGATGCCGACATCAAGGTGGGCGAAATCGACCACGTCATCCTGGTGGGCGGCTCCACCCGCATGCCGGCCGTGTCGGCCCTAGTCAAGGAACTGACCGGCGGCAAGGACCCCAACAAGGGCGTCAACCCGGATGAGGTCGTGGCCGTGGGCGCCGCCCTGCAGGCCGGCGTCATTGCCGGTGAGCGCAAGGACGTCCTGCTGATCGACGTCACGCCGCTGTCGCTGGGCATCGAAACCAAGGGCGGCGTTATGACCACCCTGATCGAACGCAACACAGCCATCCCCACCAAGCGCTCGGAGATCTTCTCCACCGCGGACGACAACCAGCCCTCGGTGCTGATCCAGGTGTACCAGGGCGAACGCTCGCTGGCGCGGGACAACAAGGCCCTGGGTACGTTCGAGTTGACCGGCATTGCGCCGGCCCCGCGCGGCATCCCGCAGATCGAGGTCACGTTCGACATTGACGCCAACGGCATTGTGCACGTCAGCGCCAAGGACCGCGGCACCGGCAAGGAACAGTCGATGACCATTTCGGGTGGCTCGGCCCTGCCCAAGGAAGAGATCGACCGGATGGTCAAGGACGCGGAGGCGCACGCCGCGGAAGACAAGAAGCGGCGTGAGGAGGCCGAGGTCCGCAACACGGCCGAACAGTTGGTCTACCAGACCGAGTCGCTGCTGAAAGACAACGGCGAAAAGCTGCCGGAGGACGTCAAGACGGAAGTCCAGACGGCGGTGGACGGCCTGAAGCAGGCGCTGGAAGGCACCGACGTCGAGCAGGTCAAGTCGAAGCAGGCGGCCTTGTCCGCGGCGGCTCAGAAGATTGGGCAGGCCCTGTACGCCCAGCAGGCCGCCGATGGCGCCGGATCCGGTCCGGCCGGGGCAGCGGGCGACGGCGCCTCGGCTGGGGGCGGGGCCGGTGGGGCCAAGCCTGAAGAAGACATCGTGGATGCCGAGTTCATCGACGACGACCAGGCGTGACCCATGGCGGAACTGAATGGTGACATGCCGGCGGCCGGCGGGGCCGCGCAGTCCGAAGGCCAGGCGCCCACCGGGCCGGTCATCCGGGACCGCCGCAAGGTCGATCCGGTGACCGGCACGGCCCGGGCCACCGGCGGGCCGGCCGGTGAGGCGGCCGGTCAACCTGACCCCAGCTTGGTGACTCCGGCCACGGGCCCAGGCTCGGAGGCGCAAGCCCTGGAAGACGAGGTCATCGCCGCCGCGGAACTGATCGCCGCCCGGGAAGAACTGGCCGTGCGAACCGAGGATCTGCAACGGCTCTCAGCCGAATACGCCAACTACCGCAAGCGGGTGGACCGGGACCGAGCCTTGGCCAGTGACAACGCCACGGCGGAGGTGCTGACCGCGCTGATCCCAACGCTGGACGACATCCAGGCGGCGCGCGACGCCGGCGAACTGGACGGACCGTTCAAGGCGGTGGCGGAAAAACTCGAGGCCGCCTTGGGCAAGTACGGCCTGGAACGCTACGGCACCCCAGGGGACGCCTTTGACCCGGCGATTCATGAGGCCCTGCTGCACCAGACCAGCCCCGAGGCCACCGGCCCCACCCTCTTTGCCGTCCTGCAACCCGGCTACCGGATGGGTGAACGGGTGCTGCGGGCGGCCCGCGTGGGGGTCCAAGACCAGGAGGGTTGATGGCCGGTCAAGACTGGTTCGAAAAGGACTTCTATAAGACCTTGGGCGTGGCGAAGGACGCCGATCAAACCGCCATCAAGAAGGCCTACCGCAAGCTGGCCCGGGAGTTGCACCCGGACGCCAACCCGGGCGACAAGGCGGCCGAGGAACGCTTCAAGGAAGTCAGCGAGGCCTACTCGGTGCTGTCGGACCCGGACGAGCGCAAACAGTATGACGGCGTGCGCGCCATGGCCTCCGGCGGGGCGCGGTTCTCCGCCGGCGCCGGCCCGGGCGGCGCGGGCGGTTTCGAAGACCTGTTCAGCGGCATGTTTGGCGGCGGTGGCCGCCGGGTCCGGTTCTCCACCAGCGGTGGGGCGGGCAGCATCAACCTGGAGGACCTGTTGGGCGGGTTCGGTGGCGGCGGCTTCAATGGCTACGGCGCGCCGCCCATGCCGGTCAAGGGCTCCGACATTCATGCCCAGGTGACGTTGCCGTTCCGCCAGGCGGTAGCCGGTTCCACCCAGTCGCTCAGCCTGGATGGCAAGCCGCTGACGGTGCGCATCCCGCCCGGGGTGCACGACGGCCAAAAGATCAAACTGGCCGGCAAGGGGTCGCCATCGGGCACCGGTGGGCCGCCCGGCGACCTGATTATCACGGTCAACGTGCCGCCCCACCCGGTCTTCACCCTGGACGGCAACAACCTGCGGGTAACCGTGCCAGTGACCTTCGCGGAAGCAGCGCTGGGCGCCCGGGTCGACGTGCCGGTGTTGGACGGCGGCACGGTGGCCGTCAAGGTGCCCGGTGGGACGCCATCGGGCAGAGTGTTGCGGGTCAAGGGCAAGGGCGTTGCGACGGCCAAGGGCACGGGCGACCTGCTGGTGACCGTGCAGGTGGCCGTGCCACAAAAGGTCAGCGGCGCCGCCAAAGAGGCCCTAGAGGCGTTGCGTGAAGCCACCAAGGGTGATGACCCCAGAGCCGAACTGAGAACGAAGGCGGAGCAATGAGCCCAGCGCTGCGGATCAACGTGCGGGTGGCGGCCGTGGCCGGCCCGCGGGATGAGGACACGCCCCTGTACCTGATTTCGCAGGCCGCCGAGTTGGCCGGGATGCACCCGCAAACCCTGCGCCAATACGACCGCCTGGGACTGGTGGTGCCCGGCCGCACGCCCGGTCGCGGCCGGCGCTACTCCCTGCGCGACGTGGCCACACTGCGTGAGGTCCAACGCCTGTCAACCGAAGAGGGCATCAACCTGGCCGGCATCAAACGCATCCTGCACCTGGAGCGCGAGAACCGCGAACTGCGCGCCCAGTTGGACAACCTGAAGGCCGCCGCCTACCCGGGCCACCGCGTCTTCGCCGTCGCCTCCACCGGCGATGCCGTCTCGCTGGCCCGCGGCCAGCGCGCCAACCGGCAGCCCTCTTCTGAGGGGCGGGCCTTAGTGCTCTGGCGCCCCTGACCGGGCGGGCTCGCTGGCCCCGGGCGGGCACCTGGCAGCGTTGTCACGAGTGCCCGTTAGCTTCCAGCTAGCGGGCATCCCTCCGCCTCGCCAGGCACATCCCCCAGAACCAGCGACTCCCACCCAGCCAGAGGTGCCTGAGCACCGTGCTCTGGCGCCCCTGACCGGGCGGGCTCGCTGGCCCCGGGCGGGCACCTGGCAGGCGTCTGGGCCAAAGTGGCATACTCTTGGTATGACGTTTTCACCTACCACCATCAAGGTGCCCAGTCCCGTCAGGGACCGCCTGCGGCGCAACGCCAAGGGCCGGTTCCGGTCCCTGGCGGAATACCTTGACTATCTGGCCGACCTGGACGAACACAAGCAGCGCATGGCGGCATTTAGGGAATCAGTCACCTCCGGTAGTCCGGAGCAGCGGGCCGCGTGGCGTCTGGAGGACGCGGCCTGGGAGCGCACCGAACTGGCTGATGGGTTGACCTCTTGACCCCGGACACAGCCGAGTTGGTGATTCGCCAAGGCATGCTGGTCTGGGCCTGGCTCGATCCGTCGGTGGGCAAAGAGCAGGCTGGCCGGCGCCCCGCACTGGTGGTGGCCAACGACGAATTCCTTGACGCAGCCACAGACCTGGTGATGGTAATGCCGGTGACCAGCGCTGGGCGGGGCTGGGCCAATCACGTGGCCGTCCGTCCGGCCACGTTGCTGCCGCAACTGTCTTGGGTCATGACCGAACAGGTGCGAACCATCTCGCGCGGCCGCATTGCCAAGGCGATTGGTCAGGCCGACCCGGCCTGCCTGGCGGAAGCACTGCGCTGGCTAAACGACTTCACCCGGACCTGAAACCCCCGGGGGTCCAGCCGTAGTGCCCGATGTCGCCCGCGGGCCCCAGGCGGGCAGAGTAGGTTCTTGGGGGAACCGGCCGAGTGGCGCGGCGGCTACCGCCGGGGCGACAATGGGAGGATGCCCTTTGTTGGATACCCGGTGGTGGACGCGGCCTCCCTCAACCTGCTGGTGGGGGCCGGCGCCTTCATGCGGGGCCAGCAGTACTTCCACCAGGGCCGGGTGTTAGCCCAGTCGATCAGCTACGACCCGGCTGAGCGCCGCCTCTACGGCAAAATCCGGGGCACCGGCACCTATCCCTACGAATGCCGGGTCTTCCTGTCCCCGGCGGGGCGGCCCGCCGCCAACCAACCAGGCGCGGAGGCCCCGGCCGGCTTGGTGATACCGGTGGCGGCGGCCTGCACCTGCCCGGTGCGAATCGACTGCAAACACGCCGTCGCCCTGGTGCTGCAGGCCAACGCCATGGCACTGGGCGGCGGCCGGGTGGAGCCAGTCCCGCGCTGGCAAAGGCACCTGGACCGCCTGACCGACCTGGCCAACCGTGACGGCGACTATGGCGGCTTTGGCGGCTCAACCGAACCAGTACCAGTCGCTCTCCAGTTCCGGGCCAGCGGGGTGGACCGCGATGCCACGCCGTCCCACCGCAGTTGGTACTACCAACCAGCGCTGGAAGCCCGGGCCGTCACCATGGGCAAACGCGGCCGGTGGATCGCGCTGCGCGGCCTGAACTGGAACACGGTGGTGTCTGGCCAACCCATCGAGGGTTTGACCGCCCGCCAGGCCCGCTGGTTCAGCACCCTGGCCCACGCCACCGGCCTTTACACCGGCTCCTCCACTTGGCTCAGCATCAACTCGATCGACCTGGACCTGCTGTTCCAACACCTGGCCAGCGGCGCCGAGCTGGGCATTCAACTGGTTGGTGAGGACGCCGGCGACACGGTCAGCCTGGTGGGGCAGGTGAGCCACGTGATCGACATCGGGCGGGGCAAAGAAGGCCTGCGCCTGAGCCAGTTCACGCTGGTGGACGGCGAACCGGTCCGGGGCGCCACCGTACTGGCAATTGGCCGGGTGGGGCTGGCCGTGGTCACCCGCGACGAGGTTGGCAGGCACATCGCGCTGGGCCCAGGCGAAGCCGACACCGCCCTGGATGAGCTGAACCGCCTGCTGCCACTGACCATTCCCAAATCAGGCGAGGAAGACTTCTGGGACAACCATTACCACTACCTGGCGCAAGGCTTCACGGTGGTCAGCCGGGACGGTTCCGTCAGCCTGCCGGCCCCGCCACAGCCCACGCTGGTGGGCACCATGACCACCGCCGTCCCCACCTGGTTGGGCCTGACTTGGCAGTGGGCCTATCCCGCCAAGGATGGCGAGACCTGCACCGAAATCCGGACCCAACGCCAACCCCTACCCAGCTACGGCCTGCCGCCCAAGCCGCTGGTGTGGCGGGACTACCCGCGGGAGAACGCCATTTTGCGCCAGGTCGAGGCGATCCGCCAGGTCCACGGCTGTTTTGCCCCGCCTGGCCTGTTGCCGCCCGGCCAAGTGGACGCCATCGACGGCCCAGATCTGGCTCGGTTTGTGCTGGAAGCCCTGCCCGCCCTGGAGGCCTTGGAGGGCGTCCGGATGGAGGGCAACCCACCCCAGATCAAGGTCCGCCAAGAGGTCCCCCAACTGACCGTCGAGGCTTCTGGCGATGACGCCGGTGACTGGTTCGACCTGCGCGTCACCGTCCGCTTTGGGCCAGTCAAGCTGCCCTTCCGGGACCTGTTCGAAGCGCTGGCTCGCGGCGACAAGTACCTGGTGACAGACCAGGGCGCCGCCCTGCCGTTGGACCACCCGGCGTTGAACCGCCTGCGGGCGCTGATTGGCGAGGCTTCGCGCTTGAGCGACAAGCCGGGCCGCCCGCGTGTGGGCCGCCTCCAGGCGGGCATGTGGGAAGAACTGGAGGACCTGGCAGACCAGTTCAAGGGGGCCGAACAGTGGCGCCAGTCGATTGCCGAACTGGTCCAACTGGCCGGCGATGGCGCCGCACCCACCCCCCTACCGCCACCGGACGGCCTGACCGCCACCTTGCGGCCCTATCAGCAGCGCGGTTTCGAATGGCTGGCCTTCCTGTGGGAGCACCACCTGGGCGGCATTTTGGCCGATGACATGGGCCTGGGCAAGACGGTCCAGACGCTGGCCCTGATTCTGCTGGCCCGCCAGCGCGCCACCGAGCCCCAGCCGCCGTTCCTGGTGGTGGCGCC
>JAISTN010000258.1 GCA_031272565.1 Bifidobacteriaceae bacterium | reverse complement strand
ATGTCGTAGTTGGGCAGGAACAGAATCTTGCCGCGCACCGCCGGGTCGTCCGAGAACCTGACCAACTCCTGGATCAGGGTCTTGCCCAGTTCATCGGCCGGGTGGGCCTTGCCGGCAATCACGATCTGAACCGGCCGGTCCTTGTCCGTCAGCAGCTTCTTCAACCGCTCCGGGTCGCGCAACATCAACGTCAAGCGCTTGTAGGTGGGCACCCGGCGGGCAAAACCGATGGTCAGAACGTCCGGCGACAGGGCAGATTCGACCCAACCCAGTTCGGCCGGTGACACGCCCCGCTTAAGGTAGGACGCCCGGACCCGCCGGCGGGCTTCCTCAACCAGCCGGGAACGGGAGGCCCGGCGCAGGTCCCACAAGGCCTGGTCGGACACGATGGCCGGGTCCAGCCAGGCCTCGGAACCCTGGGCCTCCGGGCCCTCCGCCACCTTGACCGCTTCCAGTTCAGCGTAGGTCCGGTCAATCCAGGTGGGGCTGTGAACACCGTTGGTGACCGAGGTGATAGGCACCTCGTCCTGGTCGAAGCCCGGCCACAGCCCGGCGAACATCTGCCGCGAGACGGCGCCGTGCAGCAGCGACACGCCATTGGCCCGGCCGCCCAGCCGCAGGCCCATGATGGCCATGTTGAAGACACCCCGGTCGCCGCCCGGGTAGGCCTCCGCCCCCACGGCCAGGATCTTGGCCACATCGACACCGGGCACAGCCAGCGGGCCAGTGAAGTACTTTGCCACCAGCCCGGCATCGAACCGGTCGATGCCGGCCGGCACCGGCGTGTGGGTGGTGAAGACGGTGGCGCCGCGGGCCGCTTCCAAACCTTCTTCGAAGGTCAGGCCCTGGGCCACGTACTCCTTGATCCGCTCAATGCCCAAGAAGCCGGCGTGGCCCTCGTTGGTGTGGAACACCTCCGGCGCCGGGGCGCCGGTCAGGCGGGAGTAGGCCCGCAGAGCCTTGACGCCGCCCATGCCCAACAGCAGTTCCTGTTGCAGGCGGTGTTCACCACCGCCGCCATACAGCCGGTCCGTCACCGACCGGGCCTGGTCGTCATTGGACGGCACGTTGGAATCCAGCAGCAGCAGCGGCACCCGGCCCACCTGGGCTTTCCAGATGTAGGCGTCCAGGTGGCGGCCCTCCGGCAAGGCCAGGCTGACCACCACCGGCTTGCCGTCCGCCTCCCGCAGCAAAGACAGCGGCAGGCCGTCCGGGTCCAGCACCGGGTAGGTCTCGGATTGCCAGCCGTCCCGGGTCAGCGCCTGCTTGAAGTAGCCAGAGCCGTAGAGCAGGCCAACGCCCACAATGGGTGCACCTAGATCGGAAGCCGACTTGAGGTGATCGCCGGCCAGGATCCCCAGACCACCGGAATACTGTGGCAGCACGGCCGTGATGCCAAACTCGGGCGAGAAGTAGGCGATGGCGCTGGGCGCGTCCGGGCCCAGGTTCTGCTGGTACCAGCGCGGTTCTTCCATGTAGCAGTGCAGGTCATGCGCCAGGGCGTGGACCCGGTCCACAAAGGACTGATCGGCGGCCAGTTCGGCCAGCCGGTCAACTTCCAGGGAACCCAGCAAGGCGACCGGATCACCCCCCACTTCCAGCCAGGCCTTCGGGTCCATCGACTCGAACAGGTCGCGCGTGGGGGCGTGCCACGACCACCGCAGATTGGTGGCCAACTGGTCCAGGGCCTCGATTGAGCCAGGCAGGACGGTGCGAACAGTAAAGCGGCGAATCAATCTCACTCGCAGGAGCCTACCGTCCCAATGTTACGAGCGTTTGGTACCCATGTCCGTGGCGGATTGGATAGGTTGGGTCTGTGACTAGCAAAGCCGCCGCACCGCGGGTTCCCCGTCCCACCCCGCCTTGTCCCATCGGACGCATCCCTGTGACGAAAATCACACCCGTGCGGGAGGGCGGCCGCTGGCCGGCCAAGGCCGTAGTAGGCGAGGCGGTACCGGTCGGCGCCACCGTCTTCAAGGAGGGGCATGATGCCGTGGGGGCCACGGCGGTGCTGATCGGCCCGGACGGCAAGGCCCACTCGGCCGTCCGGATGCACCCGGTGGGGCAAGGCCTGGACCGCTGGGAAGCCTGGGTGGTGCCCGATGCCGTTGGCCGGTGGCAGTTCCGGGTGGAGGCCTGGGCGGACCCCTACGCCACCTGGCTGCACGATGCCGCCATCAAGGTACCGGCCGGCATTGACGTCGAGTTGATGCTGACGGCCGGCGCCGCCCTGATGGACCAGGCGGCCGGCCGCGGGCCGGCCGCCCAACGCGAGCCCTTCCGCACGGCGGCGGCCGTCCTGCGCGACACCAAGCTGCCACCGGCGGTGCGCCTGGCGGCGGCGGCCGAAGGCACCGTGCCGGCCCTGCTGCAGGCCAACCCCCTGCGCCAACAAGTCACCAAGTCCGCCGCCTATCCGCTCCAGGTGGACCGGGAGCGGGCCCTGGTGGGCGCCTGGTATGAGGTCTTCCCGCGCTCGGTGGGGGCCGCCTTCAAGCCGTCCACCGGCTGGCAGTCCGGGACCCTGCGGACCTGCGCCGCCGGGCTGGACCGGATCGCGGCCATGGGCTTCGACGTGGTCTACCTGACGCCGGTCCATCCGATCGGCACCACCTTCCGCAAGGGCCGC
>JAISTN010000146.1 GCA_031272565.1 Bifidobacteriaceae bacterium | reverse complement strand
GGCATGGATTACTGATCCACTGCCCGCAAGACCCCGGCGGGGCGGCCAGCCAGCCCACAAGGGGTCCAGTCTTGAGGCTCTTGGCTGAATTCCGGCCCAATCGCGCCCACTCAATGAGTAATAGCGCTAGTCTAAGTGCATGAATTCCGCGCAGGGTCCCGTCCGTGTTGGCGTGGTGGAGGATGAAGATCTGCTTCGCTCCATGCTGGTTGACTTGGTCGACTCCCATGAAGACATGCAGGTCGTGGCCTCGGCTGGGGGTGCGGCTGAGGCCCGTGAACTGATCCAACCCGGGGCGGTGGACCTGGTGCTGATGGATGTGGCGCTAGGTGATGGCAATGGTGTGGCCCTGGGTGTTTCCCTTCAACGGGCCGACCCGAACCTGATTGTCCTTTTGCTGTCCAGCCACGACGTGATGGACCTGGTGGTATCGATCCGGGGCAATGTGCCCCGCCCCTGGAGCTACTTGTCGAAACGGTCATCGGTGACCAAAGACGTGCTGCACCGCTCCATCCGGGCGGCCGCCCAAGGAGCGGTCATTCTTGACCCGGAACTGACCGAGCGTTCGGCGCCGCGTGAAGGCACGCCGGTGTCGCAGCTCTCCAACGCCCAGATCCAGGTGTTGCGCCTGGTGGCCCAGGGCTTCTCCAACGCCACCGCGGCCGAACTGCTGGGCCTATCGCGGCGCAGTGTGGAGAACCACCTGCAGGCCATCTACCGCACCTTGGGTATCACCTCCCAAGACGCTTCGCCCCGCGTCGCCGCCGTGTTGCAGTTCTTGCAGCAGACTGCGAGGAAGTAGCCGGTGGGCTTCCGGGCACGCTTTGCCGATGAACGCGGCGAGAAATGGCTGTACCTGTGGTTCGCCATTCCAATGATGCTGGTCATCTCCGTCAGCCTGGTGTTGCAGTGGGCGGCGGTGTGGAACTGGACCCTGTTGGTGGCGCCGCAGGAGCCAATGGACATCAACGGGGCCTTGGGCATCTGGTCCTTTGGCTTCATCCCTGCCCTGATTGGGGTGGCGGCGTTGTTGCCCTTCTACCCGGCTGGGCGGCCCGGCTGGCAGAGGCTCACGCTGGCGGCCGTCTTCAGCCTGCTGGCCGGCGTGCTGCGCTTTGGCGCTGAATACCTGCTGTTTGGCCGCATGTTCGTCTCCGGGCCCATGCCGCTAGAACTGACACTGGCCTTCGGCGTGCCGATGGCCTGCATCACGGTGTCGATGTACTTGGCGCGCACCCAGACCCAGGCAATGCTGGCCGAGCGCCGCTTGGCGGCCCGTGAATTCCAGGCGCGCCAGGCCGCCCTGGAGCGGGAGAACGAGGAACTGAAACTGCGGCGCCAGCTTTCGTCGGTGCTGCATGATCATGTCCAGCAGCGCCTGGTCTTCCTGGCTTCGCAGATGGAAGAGATTGTGCCGCACGCGGTGGACGCGGGTGACCAATGGGCCGTGCAACGGCTGCACGAAACGATCCGGGAACTGGACCGCCTGCGGGAGGATGATGTGCGGCAACTGTCGCACTCGCTGTTCCCGGTGGGGGCGGACATCGGTTTGCACCAGGCCGTGGCGTTGATTGTGGGCCGGGTGCCGGCCACCATTCAGGTCGACTTGTCGGTCTCCGATGCCGCGCTGCAGGTCGATTCGATCATGTCGCCGGAAATGGACATGGCGGACAGGGCGGTGATGGCCAACGCGCTGGAAGAGGGCATCACCAACGCCGTCAAACACGGCGGCGCGCACGCCATCGAGGTAAGCCTGGACTTGGAACAACCGGAGGGCGAACGGACCGTCGTGTTGACGGTCCGCAACGACGGGCAGCCGCTGGACCCGGCCCGGCGTTTGTCCGGCTTGGGCTATCTCAAGTTCCGGGCGGAGGCCCGCGGGGGCGGTTTGAGCCTGCTCCCTGGGGCCGATTCCCGCCCGGAACTGAAGGTTTGGCTGCCTTTGCGGCCGGTGGCACCCAGCCAGCCGGCCGAGGTGTTGCACGCCGCCAACGGTTGACGGCGGGCAGGGCGCTCGGTTCGGCCGGGGGTCTCTGAACAGCTCAGCGCGGGACAAACATCGCCTGGTTGCCGGCTTCGGTGTCGGCGTAGGACTGCCCGGCCGCTGTCAGGGCGGTGTTGATCGATTCCAGGGCCGTTTCGACGCTGCGTTGGGCACCGCGCCACTGTTCCATGGTGGCGGTGAAGGCTTGGGCGGCCTGGCCGGTCCAGGAAGACTGTAGTTGCAGCAGATGGGCGTTCATCGTGGCGACATCGGCCCCGATGGCTCCAATTGAGGCCCGCACTTGGGCGCTGGCGGTGACGATGGCATCCGGGTTGACGGTGAATCCATACATGTTGTGGCTCCTGCCTGTGTTGGGAAGAACCGCGGTTTCGCGGCAGAGACACACGCTACGGCCATTCTGGGGGCGATCTGGCCAAACGGCCTGCGGCCTGTGGATCGTTGAAATTACTCAGCCCTGATCCACCGATTATCGGCGTAGTGAGCAGCACCAGGTGGGTGTGGTGGCAAG
>JAISTN010000136.1 GCA_031272565.1 Bifidobacteriaceae bacterium | reverse complement strand
AGCCCGTCTGGCCGTCCTTGACCGCCTCCGGGGCGCCGCCGGAGTTGCCCACCACCACCGGCAGCCCGGCCGCGGCGGCCTCCAAGTAAACGATGCCGAGCCCTTCCACCTCAAGCCCGTGGCGGCGGGTCCGAGTGGGCATCGCAAAGACCTGGGCGGCGGCGTAGTAAGGCGCAATCTGGGAGTTGGGTACACCGCCGGCAAAGACCACGGCATCGGCCAGGAAAAGCCGTGCCGCCAGGGACCGCAAGTCCTTGCCGTACGGGCCTTCACCAACAATCAACGCCACGGCCTCGGGGAAATCCCGCCGGATCAACGGCAGCGCCCGGATCAGGCAGTCCTGGCCCTTGCGTTCCACCAGCCGGGCCACGTGCAACACCACCGGCCGGCCGTGCAAGCCAAACTGGTCGATCACGGGTGCCGGGTCGGCCTGGCCGGCGAACTGGCTGGGGGTCACCCCCGGCGAGAGCCGCACCATGGCAGCCTGGGCCGCCGGGCTGAAGGCCGGTGCGATGCCGCGCCTGATGTACTCGGCGATGTAGGTCACGTGATCGACGCCGTCGCCGATCCGCCGCAGCGCCTGGCGGGCGGCCGGCAGGCGGGCCCACCACAGTTCGTGGCCGTGAGTGGTGGCCACCAGGTGTTTGACACCGGTCCGGGAACGCAGACGCCGGGCCATCAGCGCCAGGGGCGCGGCCGCGCCAAACCAAACCGAATCACAGCCGTATTCGCCAATCAACAACTCGGCGTCGTGCGCGGTGCCGGCCGTGGGCAGCAGCACCTTGGTGCGGGCCCGGAAGACCGGGAACGCCAACGTGGCGTCGAAGGCCGTGTCGCCCGGCTCGCTGGAGGTGTAGACCACCACCTCATCCGGCGCAAACCGCCGGGCCAGCTCGAAGACGAAGTTCTCAATCCCGCCCTGCCTGGGCGGGAAGTCGTTGGTGATGATCAGTGTGCGGCCCACAGGCACCATCGTGGCACAAGACAAGGCCGGTGTTCCGGGGCCCCGCGTGGCGGCGCCAGCCCCAGAACACCGGCCGGAATCCCGTCTTAGTAGCGGATCACTACCGGAATCAGCACGGCGATGTGGTTGGAGTACTTCACCACCGGGTCATAGCCGGCCTTGGTGGCTGTGACCTTGCACACGGCATCGCCCGCCTGGGTGGGCTGGTACTGGCTACCGGTGCCGACCAGCTTGGCGTCCAGGAACCACTGGTAGGTGACCGTCGCGTCCGCCGGGGTCACGGCCACCGTTGCCACCAGCGCGCCGGTGGCCGGATCTGCGGCAATGACCGGTTGGGTCATGGTCAGGATCGGTGCCACCTGGACGTGGTTGGAGTACTTGGTGATGGTGCCCTCGCCGGTTACCGTGACGCTGACCTTGAGCACCAGGTCATGGCCGGCATCGGCCGCCACCGGTACGTAGGTGGCCGCTTTGGCGCCGCCGATGGCGCTGGTCTCGCGGTACCACTGGTAGGTGACCGTCGCGTCCGCCGGGGTATAGACCGCCGTCCCCGTCAACGTGGAGCCCACCTTGGGCGTCCCGGTGACGGTCAGCGAGGTGAAGGCCAAGGGTTGGGTGATCACCAAGTGGTTGGAGTACTTGACCAACTCTGCCCCGTCATAGCCATAGGCATAGACCTTGCAGACCATGTCCTGGCCGGCATCGGCCGCCTTGACCGTGTAGGTGGAGGTCGTTTCCTTGGCCGTCACCGCCTTGGAGCCCCGGAACCACTGGTAGTAGACCTCGGCGTCAGGCGGATTGACCGTGGTGGTGCAGTCCAGCGTGCCGCCCACCGTGGTTTGGCCCGTGGCCGCGGGCTGGGTCAGCCGCAAGGTGAAGTCCTGCACGTAAGGCGTGCGGCGGGACTCCTGCGCGCCGCCGTTGCAGGTCCGCAGTTCCAGGCCCTCATGGGTGGCGTCCGGCGCCAAATACTCGGTCCACTCGCCGCAGGTGTAATCCCACTGGGCCGCCTCCAGCGCGTCGCCAATCGCCTTGCGGGTGGCGTCAAGCTGGCCGGTCCAGTTGCCGGGCCGGTACTGGATGCCGGCGTTGACAATGGAGCCTGGGTTGTCGTCCGACATCACCAACATCGAATTCAGCAACGGTTCGACGAAGGCCTCACCCAGGATGTCTTCCGCCAGCGTCAGGTAGTCGTAGTCCTCCAAGCCATCGGTGAACTGCTTCAACCGCAGGGAGGCGATCAGGTCGGTCGAATCCAGCCCCAGCGACGCCGCCGGGTAGACCAGTTGCGCGTTGCCGTTCAGTTGGACCTGGTTCTGGCCTTCCAGCCACGGGTCCCAGGCGTTGGCGTCCGTGCCGTAGGCTTCCCAATCGGCCGTCTGCCAGTACAAGATGCCCTCCACGCCCAGCTTGTAGGCCTGCCACAGCAGGGCGCGCCGGTCCAGGCCGGGGTTGATGCCGTTCCAGAAGAACACGTCCAAGCTGGCGTACGGGAAGCCACCCGGGTACAGCCAGACCTTGCCGCCGTTCTGCTTCCACTCGGCGGCCGCGGCGCTCAAAGTGGCGTAGTCGACCTGCCAAGTGCCGGCGATGGGACACAGGATGTCGGCCCGGCCACGCAGCATCTCGACGTAGTCCTCCACCGTGTTGTCGCCCGGCTCGGTGGCCCAGGCACCGAAGGGCACCACGATGTGCGGATCGGGCCACATCGGGGTGATGTAGCTGATCGCATCGTCGATCCAGGCGGCGTACTGGGCGTTGGCCGCCGGCTCATCCTCCGGGTAGAAGAAGGCCTTGTCGAACATGTCGGGATGCTGGCTGATGATGTCGTAGTAGGCCTGGGTTTCCGTGGCGTGAGCCCACGGCTGGTGCTTGTTGTAGGGGATGGAGAAAGAGGTCACGCGGGGGTCATAGATGTACTCCGCCAGCGCCCGCGGGTCGTCATCAATCAAGCCGTAGGGCAACTCGTAGCCAGACACGCCATGGTCCAACAGCAGGTCATACCAGGCTTTGATGATGGCCTTGGCTTCGGTTGGGTCCTCCGCGCTCAGCGGGTTCTCCGTGCCGCTGGCGTACAGGATCGAATCGGTCATCCAGTAGCCGGAGGCCTCGTTGAAATTGCCAAACGCCGTCGTGGCGTAGTGGCCTTCCGGCAAAGCGAAGTCCCAGACGTGCGCGGAGATGGTGCCGGTGCGCAGCGGCGTGGTGGAGCCCTCCTCGATCAAGGTGACGGTGGCCGTGTAGTCGCCCGGCACCGAGTCTTTGGCGGTGAGCAGTTCGATGTACCAGACCAGGGAGTTGACCGCATCGAGAGTCTGGTATTCGCCGTCATAGGGAATCAGGGCGTCGGCGAAATAGCCCATGCCGGCGTCGGTGGCGGAGAACCAACCCCCTTGGGCCAGCATGTAGGCCTCGCGGTAGACGGTGGGTGTCAACTTGGCGCCGCCAGGGCCGGTGAAGTCGCTGACCTCAAGGCGGACGTTGTGCGTCACGCCATCGGTCTTTTCCCAGACGAAGGCTTGCAGGCCTTCGCGTTCGTTGCGGGCAAGTTGGATCGAATAGCTGGAAGAGGAGAAGGCCCAGCCCAGGTAGTTGTACATCTCAAACCACCAGATTTGGCTGTCCCCCCAGTGTGCAGTGTCCGGTGGCCGGCCTTGGAGAGTGCTGGAGCCAAGGCCCCAGAAGACATCGCTGGCGGGCGGATCATCGGCTTGGGCTGGGACAACGCCGGTTGCGAGAGTGGCGGCAGCCAAACCGAGTGCGAGTGAAAAACCGAGGAATTTGGGGCGTGATGCACGCCGTTTGTGCGTCATGCGAACAGACTAGCGGTAAGCCAGCTATTAACCGTAGGGGCGGGCGCGGCGCCGGCTCAGAAGCGAGGCCGGCCGGTCAGCACTTCCGCGATCTGGACGGCGTTCAGGGCCGCGCCCTTGCGCAGGTTGTCGCCCACCACAAACAGGGCCAGGCCGCGCCCATCCGGCACCGACTGGTCGGCGCGGATGCGCCCGGCGTAGACCGGGTCCTGGCCGGCTGCCAGCAGCGGTGTCGGCACATCGGTCAGCACCACGCCCTTGGCCGTGGACAACAACTCGGTGGCCTGGGCGGGGCTGATGGGGCGTTCGAATTCGGCGTTGAGGCTGAGCGCATGGCCGGTGAAAACCGGCACGCGCACACAGGTGCCACTGACGGCCAGGTCCGGGATGTCCAAGATGCGGCGCGACTCATCGCGCAGCTTCTTTTCTTCCGAGGTTTCCCCCCAGCCGTCATCGACCAACGAGCCGGCCCAGGCCAGTACGTTGAAGGCGATGGGCGCCGTGTAGGCCTGGGGGGCCGGGAAGTTGACCGCCGCGCCGTCCAGGCGCAGATCGGCCAGCGGCTGAGTGACGGCGGCCCTGACCTGCACGTCCAGTTCT
>JAISTN010000076.1 GCA_031272565.1 Bifidobacteriaceae bacterium | reverse complement strand
CGGGGCGAGAAGCGCGCCAGCGTCTACCGGTAGCCAGGCGGATGCGGGCCGCCGGTCCACCATTCCGGCCGTTTGCGTTTGTTCAGGTCAGAGGCTTGCGGTCGATGTCGGCCCTGGCCAGGTGGGTCTGCTGGCGCGGAAGGATGGGCGGCTACTGCCACAAAACCGCGTGTTGTCTGCCACTCTCACCTTCCCGCACGGCCGTCACCTGGGACCCGTCCCCGAGTGACGAGACCTCCTGATTACCCATCCAATCGTGGGCGGGTGGCTGCGTTTTCGACCGGCACTACTGGCCGCATTTTCGACCGGCGTCGACAGGCGGGCCCCGGGCCATGGCGGCCAGGCGGCGTTGCCCGGCCAACCTTGACCATCCTACCCAAGGGCGAAGGTAAGCCGGCCTAAGGGAGACAGGAAAGCCGGTTGGCAGCCCGGTACTGGGCCTGGGCCTCAAGCTACCTTGGTGCCGGTTGCACCGCCGCGCCCGGCGCTCCAGGTGCCCTGCGCCACACCGCCCCCCACACCGTCCCCACCGCACCACAACCCTGTGACCCGCCCCTCCGCTACCCCTCTGCTGCCCTTCCGCCGCCCCTCGGCCCCCGCCCTGGGGCCGGACCCCAGGGCCGCCTGCGGGGCCGGGATGCACCGCAAGGGGAACCGAAAGTAGCTAGACCTGCCACCTCATCCGGGCATAACATGCAAGGCGTGTCAGCAAGGTCGCTATCAGGCAAAACGCTCCTTGGTGTGATTCTGGCCTTGGTGGCCGGCGTCCTGTGGGGCTCCATAGGCTACTTTGTGCGGCGGCTCTATGACCTTGAGTACTCCACGCTCTCCATCGTCTTTGTGCGCATGTCGATTGCCGCCGTCATCATGCTGGTTTTCCTGGCCGTCACCGGCCGCCTGCATCTGCTGCGCGTCAAGCTGCGCGACCTGTGGTGGTTCATCACCGCCGGGCTGCTCAGTTCCATCCTGTTGAACTTCTTCTATTCCGAGTCGATCCGGATGAACCCGCTCTCCGTCGCCTCGATCCTGCTGGCGTCCGCCCCCATCTTTGTGGTCATCATCTCTGCCCTTGTCTTCAAGGAGCGGATCACCAGCCGCAAGGTCACCTCGTTGGCGTTGGTCTTCATTGGCTGCGTCATGGTCAGCGGCCTGTTTGGTGGCGGCGATGATTCGATTGCGCAGGGCCACTGGTTCTCTGCGCTGGGCTTTGGCGCCGGCTTCACCTCCGCGCTGGGTTGGGGCCTGTATGCGATAGTCAGCCGGGTTGCCCTGAACAAGGGCTACAACTCGCTGACCATCAACTTCTACACCTTCGCCTGCGGCGCCGCGGCCTGTGCCCCCTTCACCGAGTTCAGCACCGTGGCCCGGTCCGTTACCGACCACCCACTGGACACCTCGATCCTGCTGCTGCTCCACACCCTGTGCGCCGCCCTGCTGCCCTACGCGCTGTTCACCTACGCGCTGAAGTTCATCGACACCGGCACGGCCTCCATCCTGATCGAGGTCGACCCGGTGGCGGCCGCCCTGATTGGCCTGTTCGTGTACCACGAAAACCTGACTGCCGTGGTGATCATCGGCATAGTGGTGGTCTGCCTGGGCATCGCGGTGCTGAACCAGAAACCCCGCGGACCGGCCAGTGACGAGGCCACCACTGAGGCCCCACCACCGGCCCCGGCCAACGACACTATGCTGGAGTGACTAGCCTTCCACCGCCAGATCCGAGGTCGCAATGTCTGATCAGCCCCTAGTCGCCCTGGTCACGTGCAGCCAGTTCCCCAATCTGGAGGCCTATGATGCCGTCCTGATTCCCCGCCTCAAGTCGATGGGCATTGGCGCCATCCCGGCGGTGTGGGATGACCCGGTGGTGGACTGGGATGCCTTCGACCTGTCGATTGTCCGCTCCACCTGGGACTATGCCGACCGCCGGGAGGAGTTCCTGGCTTGGGCCCGCACCGTGCCGCGCCTGGCCAACCCGGCCCCGGTCCTGGAGTGGAACACCGACAAGCACTACCTGAAAGACCTGGCCGCACTGGGCGTGCCGGTGGTGCCGACCATCTGGCTGGAACCGCAGGCCAATCTGACCGCCCGCGGCTTGCACACCCGCTTCCCGGCGCTCGGTGACTTTGTGCTCAAGCCGGCTGTCTCCGCCGGGGCGCTGGGCGCCGGCCGCTACACCGCCAACGACGTCTACCTGCGCGGCCGGGCCATCCAGCATGCCCTGCACCTGATGCAGGAAGGCAAGGCCGTCATGTTGCAGCGCTACTTGCCGTCGGTTGACACCAAGGGTGAAACCTCCATGGTGTTCTTGGATGGCCGCTTCGCCTACGCCGTGCGCAAAGACGCCATGTTGCATGGCCCCGAATCGGCCGAAGGCGACCGCATGTACCAGGAGGAAACCCTCCAAGGTGGCTACACGCCTACCCCTGAAGAAATGCGGGTGGCGGAACTGGCCAGGGGCGGCGCCATGGAGGCCATGGGCAACCCGATCCGCCCGTTCCTGTACGCCCGGGCGGACATCGTGGCCGGCGATGACGGCCAGCCGGTCCTGCTGGAACTCGAACTGACCGAACCGTCCCTGTTCCCGGAACTGGCCGTGGGCGGCATCGACAAGGTTTGCCGCGCCATCGCCGGCCGCCTGTCGCCGGTCTAGCTTCTGCCCGCCGGCTGCAGCCCGCCGGCCCAACGGCTAACGGCCGGTGCCCGATGCCGCCCGCACCCATTGCCGGTGCCCGATGCCGCCCGGCTGCACTACCGGCCGCGTCTGTTCGCCTTGGCGCCGGCCAACTTGGCGCCACCCCGCACCAACGCTTTGCCCCACCGCGGGCCCGGAGTAGGTTGTCAAGTACCAGCCAATGAAATCGTTATCAGAGCCCCGGACCGGACTGGCCCACCTGGTAGCCCGGGAAACTAAGAGGTGATTCATACTCCCGTGGTGATAGCGACGAAGACGGTGGCGATATGCCCCGCAAAGCGACAGGCCGGCCTCAGGGTGGTGCCCTGTGGGAGCGTCTGGCAACGCAGCGGGCACGCTGACGCCGCCGCCGCCGTCAGGCAGATACGAATCACCTCTTGGAGCCCCCCACCGGTGCGCCCCGCCCAGCCCAAACACTGCCATTAGGAGCGTGACCGCCATGAGGCGCGGCGTCTACTTCGATGCCTGGTTCAAGGACCAGCACAACTATCACCCCTCGTTGCCGGCCCGGCGTCTGCGCATGGTAGAGCAACTAGCGGACATGCGGGCCACCACCCTGTGCTGGTCCGCCCTGGGCGGCGGCTCCATCGCCCTGCCCTACCTGGAGCAGGAGGCCTATCAGCAAGTGCCCGCCCGCTTCCGGCTGCACGGCCACGTCAACGACGCGGAGTTCCTGGCCGCCTGTGCCGCCCGTGGCATCGAGGTCTTTGGCGTCATCTTCGAGGCCCAAGGCTGGCGCTTCGCGGCCGAATATGACCAGGACGGCCTGCTGGCCTCGGTCAACGAAACCCGTGGCGTGGGCCGGCCCGGCTCGGTTGGCCTGACCGCCTTCAACCAGGACACCGGCCCCAGCGACTGGCTGCCGTGGCGACACTACTTCCCGGACGGCCTGCACAACTCACTGGGGGAGGAGATCACCGACCTGTTTGAACAGGCCTGTTCGCGCCGCTTGGACGGCGAACCGTTGCACGCCAACTGGGTGGAGGTGGCGGACCGGGACCAAACCGCGCATCTGATGGACCGCAATTCCCCGGCCTGGCTGGAGTATCTCAAGGCGATTGCCCGCATCCAGATCGACGCCGGGGTGAGCGGCATCCAACTGGACGAATCCGAAATCCCGCTCAACGCCCTGTACTACGGCGGCTGCTTCTGCCCGGACTGCACCGTCCAGTTCCGGCAGTACTTGCAAGGGCTGGACCCGGCCACGCTGCCGCCGGAACTCCAAGGCACCGACCTGTCCGCCTTCGACTACGGCGCTTGGCTGCGCGCCCAGGGCTACCAGGTCTATACCCCGGTGCGGGAACTGCCCCTGGTGGGCCTGTACGCCGCCTTCATGCTGGGCGCCATGCACCGGACCTTCCGCGACCTGTCCGCCTACATCAAGGCTTACGGCCGTTCCAAGGGCAAGAACATCCTGGTCAGCGGCAATTTCTACAATGGCCACCCAGAGTATGACGGCATTGTGGACGCGGTTGACCTGTGCATCACCGAGATGCACGCCACCGGCTACCAGCAGCCCTGGTTCTTCCGCCATGTGCAGGGCCTGGCCCGCGGCCGCGAGGTCCTGATCGCAGAGAACCCCTACGGCGGCATCATCCCTGAACTGGTCCAGCAGCTCGAAACCGGCCGCGGCTATGACCGCTTGCGGACCTCGTTCTATGAGGGCGCCGCCACCGGCCCTTCAATGACCTTCCCGTTCGGATCCTGGATGGGCACGGTGATCCAGGATTCGTTCTGGGCACCCAAGGCCCTGCTGGATGAAGTGGGCCAGGCACTGGCCGCCACCGACCACCTGCGCGGTGTCACCAGCCGGCACGAGGTCGCCGTGCTCTACCCGTTGGCGGACGCCTGGGCGGCTGAGGTCACCGGCCCGCGTTGGGCCACCGCCGGTGCGGCTGTGGACTATGCCGGCGTGCCGGATGATCAGCGCATCCCTTACCACGGCCTGATCAAGCAACTGGCCCTGGCCCACGTGCCGTTCGACATGATCCCGCTGCCGGACCCGGCCTACCGCGCCAACGACGTGACGGCCGCCAGCCTGGCCCGCTACCGCTACGTGCTGGCCCCGGCCTGTGCCCGCATCAGCCCGGCCCAGCATGACGAACTGGCCGCCTACGCCGCGGCCGGCGGCACCGTGGTGGTCTACGGCGACTACGGCACGGCGTTGCCCGATTCCGCCCGGGCGGGTGTGCCTGGCGTGCCCGGCTGGGTGGCCGGGGACTTGGCGGACCCCACCGCGGCGCTGGCCGACCTGCAAGTGGAACCGGCCGCGGCCTACCCGGACCTGTACCTGGGCCTGTTCGACTTGGGACCCGGCCGCAGCGCGGTCCACCTGGTCAACTATGCCTACGACCAGACCCAGGACGTGACGCCGCCGCGCCACGGGCTGACCTTCCAGGTGCGCCTGCCGCACGCGGTGGGCGCGGCGCGGCTGTGGCGCCCTGGCCACCCGCCTCAGTCGCTGACCGTTGGTCTGGAGGCAGACCGGGTCGCCATCAAGGTCCCTGAACTGGACATCTACGCCATTGTCGAACTGACCCAAGAAAGCTGAACCGATGCCTGCGCCCGCCGCCAAAGCCCCCGTCACCGTCACCAAACTGGCTTGCCAATACCCGCAGGGCGCCATCGGGCTGCCTTTGGAGCCGGTCTACCTGCATTGGCAGGTGACGGCCACGCAGCCTGGCCTGACCCAACTGGCCTACCAGTTGGAACACGGCCCTTGGCCGTTGCCGCCGCTGGCGGGGTGGGAGAAAGCCCTCAAAACGGAACCACCGGTGAATGGCCCGGGCGCCATCGGCATTCTGGCCCCCGGTGGCCCGCTGCAGGGCCGTGAGCGGCGCGCCTACCGGGTGCGGATCAAGACCGAACAGGGCTGGTCCGCCTGGTCTCAGCCGTTGCGGCTGGAGGCCGGCTTGGCCCCGGACCAGTGGACCGCCCAGTTGATCACCGTCCCCTCCCAGGTGGACGGCCCGGTCCCCATGCTGCGCCACGAGTTCAGCCTGCCGGCCGCCCCGCGGCGGGCGCTGTTGCACGTCACGGCCCACGGCTGGTATGAGGCCTACCTGAACGGGCAGCGGGTGGGGGACAGCTACTTCACCCCGGAATGGTCCAGCTACAACCTGCGCCTGCAGGCCGCCACCTATGACGTGACGGACCTGCTGCGGGAGGGCCGTAACGCCATCGGTGCCCTGCTGGGGGACGGCTGGTACCGCACCCGGCTGGCCTGGCTACAGGTGGGCCGCACCAACCAGTTTGGCGACCAGCTAGGTTTGCTGGCTCAACTGGAGGTCCAGTTGTATGACGGCCAAACCGTCACCATTGGCACCGGCCCGGATTGGTCTGGCGGCTTTGGCCAGGTGCGCCAGGCCTCGCTTTATGACGGCTGCACGCTGGACCTGAACCTGCCCGGGCCGGAAATCTCGCAGCCGGGCTTTGCTGATCCGGCCTGGGGTGCCGTCACGGTGGGTCAGCTTGACTACACCACCGTGGAGCCGCGCACCGAGCCGCCCATCAGGATCTACGCCACCGTGCCGGGCAGCCTTGAGCCCACCCCCGCCATCGCCGGCCACGGCACCCGCGTCTCGCTAGACCAGAACCTGGCCGGCTGGCTGCGCCTGACCGTCAAGGGCCGCCGCGGGCAAACCGTCACCGTCCGCCACGCCGAGGCGATCGAACCGGACGGCTCGCTGTTCACCCGCGCCCTGCGCACCGCCCAGGCGACCGACACCTATATCCTGGCGGCCGATGGCGTCACCACACTGGAACCGCGTTTCACCTACCACGGTTTCCAGTACGCCGATGTGCTGACCGAGGCCGCCGTGCTGAGCGCCGAAGCCGTGGCTGTTGCCTCGGATATGCCGGTGTTCGGCCGCATCGAGACCTCGCATGAACTGTTGAACCGCTTTGCCCAGAATGTCGACTGGACCCTGCGCAGCAACTTCATCTCCGTGCCCACGGACTGCTGCCAGCGGGATGAACGGTTGGGCTGGACGGGGGACGCCGAACTGTTCAGCCCGGCCGCCGCCGTGCTGCGCGACACGGAGGCCTTCTACCGGTCCTGGCTGCGGGACCTGTACCTGGAACAGCAACGGCACGGCGATGGCGCCGTCTGCTCGGTGGTGCCGAACGTGCTGCGGATGGCGGACATGCCGATGGGCGGCACCCACATGGACC
>JAISTN010000056.1 GCA_031272565.1 Bifidobacteriaceae bacterium | reverse complement strand
CACCGTCACGGTGGTGGTGCCCGCCCCACCACTGGCCGGTGACACCGACACCCACTGCGGCGCCGAACTGACCGACCAGGGCCCGGTGACAGTCAAGACAACCTGAGCTTGGGAGCCGGCCGCCGCCCCCAATGAGACCAACGACGGCAAGGCGTAGCTGTAAGCCTGGGAGCCGGCCGCCCGCTGCGTCAGGGTCAGCGTGCGGCTGACCTGGGAGGCACCCACGGCGGCCGTCACCGTCACCGTGCCCTGCCGCTGCGAACCCAGGTTGGCGTCCACCTCGATGGCGTGATAGATCCGCCCGTCGCCATACCAGTAGCCGGCCGTGCCGCCCACCGGCTTGATCCAACTGGCACTGGCCCGCACATCCAGCCAGGCCTGGTTGGTGGCCGCGCTGATGACCACCTCGCCGCCTTCGGCTTGCACCACCGCACTACCTGGGCTGACGCTCAACGTGGGCCCGGCTGTGCCCGCATCCGCCCGTGTCACACTCAAAACCAGTTCGGCCGCGGTCTGGGAGACCACCGTGACGCTGATCCGGCTGCCGGCCGAGGTGAACGTCTGGCCCACCCCCAACGGCACGTCATAGTCAGACATGGTCGGATTGAACTCGACCGTGGCGCGGCTCTGCAGCAGTTTGACCACCCGCAGGCCATCGCCACCCCAGTTGGCGCCATAACCGGAGCCCGCGTTGTAGGTGCGGTACTCCAAGATGTAGTCCTGCTTCCCGGCCGGGTCTGACACGACTACCGCGACGGCGCCATCGGCCGCCTGCCCCGGGTGCAACGTCACCGTCTGGTTGGTCACCGCCGTGTCGATCACCGTCAACTGGTCCTCATCCAGCAGCCCCCACTGGTAGCGCATGGCCGGATTGATCAGGAAGCTGGAGCCGATACCCATCACCGAGTGACGGTCGGCGTACTCCACCACCGTGCAGCCGGCATACTGGTTCTCATCCCAGACGTACGGTGCGCCGCCACCCGGGTTGGTGGTGCAACTCGAGATCCGGTTGGCGTGGGCCAGGCCCAGGTTGTGGCCCACCTCGTGGACCATCGCCTCAACATAGGTCGAACCCACCGAGCCGCTGGCATTGACCCAGTAGATGTTGTTGGACGGGTTGATCATGATGACACCGCCGGAACTAAGCCCCGCGCCCAGGTTGGCCAACCCGGCAAAACCGGTGGCCGGGAAGTAAGCCGTGGGGATGAAGACC
Source organism: Bifidobacteriaceae bacterium (assembly GCA_031272565.1). GTDB lineage: Bacteria > Actinomycetota > Actinomycetes > Actinomycetales > WQXJ01 > JAISSX01. Next base: position 2,858 of record JAISTN010000056.1, on the reverse strand, counting down.
AGCAAGTGGTGGCGGGGCTCCCCCAGATACCAGGCCTGCCAGCCCTGGTCTGGTTGGCGCGGCTTGGTGTGGCCAAACAGCAAGGCGGCGTCGTCCCAGACCTGTTCGTAGCCGCTGCCCGGGTTGGTTTCCGATGTCACCCCACGCTTGATCCCACCGACCGTAAAGTCGAACTCGTAGCCCGTCTGGGCGGTGTAGTAGCTCTCCACCAGTTCCAGCCAGGCGGTGATTTCTGGGTCCGTTTCCGGCCAGACCTGGCCCGCCTGCGGCGTCATGACGGCAATGTCAAAGACGTGGTGGAAGTCCTCCTCGGTTGGGAGTGTGAACGGCGCCACCCCCAGCACGTTGGTGTTGCGAACATCCACCACCGCCGCTTGCGGCCCGATCCCGTCCAACACCACCTGTGCTGTTACCTCGGCCCCGTTGGGCAGGGCCTGGTTGGCCGGCAGTTGGCCCAGGCTGTACAGGTCGCCCTCCGCCGTCAAGATGGCGGTCGTCTCGAAGTCCGCCTGGCCAGCCTCGAAAGTGTCGACCACCGTCACCACGGCGGTGCCCTCCAGTGTCACGGCGGACTCGCTTTGGGCCGCGGCCCGGTCCGGCTGAGCAACAGCGCCGGTCAGACCCAAGATGGCGGCCAGCACCGTGGCACACCACAGGCGAGTGGAGGGCATGTTGATAGCCGACCCGCCGCACCCGACTCCGCACGTGACCTGGGGCTCGTTCGGTTCGTTGGCCACCCGGGTCCAGGTCCAAGGTGGCCAACTCGCCCGGACGGGGGCACCACGGGTGGGCTCGGGGGTTCGACTGGTTGGGCGCGTGACGCGTCGGGGACGAATTGGCCTGGGATGACGAGGGCGGCAGGCTTGGGCTGCTGATGGCTGGTTCGTGGGGTGCCCGCTGTGTGATGAGACTTGGTGCCTGGCTGGGGAGCTTCACGCCGATCATGGTCAACTTCTGGGCCAAGACTGGCCAGGATTGCGCTGAAGGTCCCCCAAACCGAGCTTCACGCCAATCCCGGTCAGGTTTCGGGAACAGGATTGACCAGGATCGCTCCGAGGGTCCCTCCGCCGGGCTTCACGCCAATCCCGGTCAGGTTTCGGTCCGGGCTTGACCGGCAAGTGGGAGACAACGGCCGCTTTTGGGAGGTTGAGGGCCCATTGCCGGTGGGGCTTCTTGGGTGACATCGGGTGGACTGTTGCATTTGTGCAGGTCACGGCTTTGCCGCCGATGCCGGCCCCGGCCACGCCCACTGAGTCTGGGGCCGGCATCGGCGGCCACTGTCACAAAACCGCGCGTTGTCTCCCACTTTCATGTTCTGCCAGCATGCCCAGGGGCAGCATCGGCCCATGCGGAGAGACTTGTGGAAGTCCGCAAGGCGCCCCAGGCCCTTCCGGAGAGACTTACGGTAGTCCAAGGACCGTCATCGGGCATGCGGAGAGAGTTGCTGCGGTTTTCGGCGCAGAAATCAACCACAAGTCTCTCCGGAATGCCCGATGGCGGCGTGTCGACTACCACAAGTCTCTCCGGAATGCCCGATGGCGGCGTGCCGACTACCGGAAGTCTCTCCGCTTGGTGGGGGCTTGGACACCGGCCGGCCCCGGCGTCCGTTTCTGGTGGCCTAGAACGACCAGAGCGCCGGTGTCTTCAGGTGCGACCGCCCCGGCCGGGTGGGCCTGATGACGAGGCGGCGGGTCATTGGCGGTGTGGCGTTGGTAGCATCGTTGCAGGTGACGCCCAGAGAGGACTCCAATGCGGACCGGTCCGCCTCCCATCGCTCCACCGCCCCAGCCGGCCAAGCGCCACCGCACAACGCTGATTGTGGTGGCGGCCCTGGCAGTCGTCGCCTGCGCCGCCGGGCTGATCGTCTGGGCCGCCTGGCCGTTCGCACGCACCACCATCCAAACGCCCACGGGCACCGTCTGGGCCTGGGGCAACAACCTGGTCGGGATGCTAGGCGACGGCACCGAGGAGGTCCGGCCCACGCCGGTGCGGGTCTCGGGCCTGACCAATGTGATCGCCATCGCTGGCGGCGATATCTGCGCCTACGCCCTCGTGGCCGACCAATAGCCGAGGCATCTGACACTGGTGGTCAACTGGGTCCCCAGGTGACCACGTTTGAAACCGACCCGGGCCCTGGGGTTAGGGCTTCAGGGACGCGGGAATGCTGGGCGTGGCGCTGCCAACGCCGCCGGGCTACCAGCCGGTGGCCACACGTTTGGCGGTGGCGAACTGGCCGCCGCCCTTCGACTGGTAGTAGTACAGCAGGCCCACCTCATCGTTGCGGCCCACGATGTCGCTCAGGCCGTCACCGTTCAGGTCGCCGCCGGCCGCCAGGGTGAAGCGGCCCCAGCCGTGGCCCACCTGCAGCGGGGCGTCGAACTGGCCGTTGCCGCGGCCAAAGTAGGCCCACAAGGTGCCGTCCGCCCGCACCCCCAACAGGTCGGCCCGGCCATCGGCGTTCAAGTCCCCGGCCGCGTAGCAGTCGAAGCCAATCCAGCCGTGGCCCACTTCGAGCCGGCCGGCCTTGAAGCCGCCCCGGCCGTTGCCGGCGTACAGCCACAACCGGCCCGCCTGGTCGATCGCCAGTAAGTCGTTGATGCCATCAGAGTTCAAGTCACCGGCCGGCACAATCCTGAATCCGTTCCAGCCGCGGCCAATCTGGACCGCCTCGCGCAGCGTGCCGCGCCCAGTGCCGGGCCGCAGCCACATGGTGCCGGCCGTGTCCACGGTCACCACATCGTTGAAACCGTCCTTGTCCCAGTCGCCCGGGCCAAACACCCGCTGGCCCTGCAGACCCGCCACACCCAGGGAGACCGGCGCTAGCTTGGTCAACGCCGCATTGGGCGCGTGATAGGCCA
>JAISTN010000045.1 GCA_031272565.1 Bifidobacteriaceae bacterium | reverse complement strand
AACCGCATGCCAGACATGGTGGCCAAGCTGGCCCGGTCCGCGGCCGGAATCCGGACGTAGGGGAAGACCCACATGTCGCCGGCCGTGGTGGCCGCGCCACCAATCTGAATGGTGCAGTCGGCTAGCTGGGTAAAGGTGGACTGGGTCATGTTGCCGGTGGCGTTCCAAGTCCACTGCGTGCAGGCGGTGCCATTCTTCAGGGCCGTCCGGGTGGCGGCCACCACCTCGACATCCAACCGGGTGGTGTCGGTGCGGCCCTGATACAGGACCTCGGCTGCGGCGTAGGACTTGCCGCCCACGGCCTGATCGGCTTTGAACTGGCAGGTGAAGGTGGTGCCGCTGGCAGTCTTGGAGACCAACGACAGGCCGGGGCCGTGCGGACAGTTGAAGGTGACTTGGCCGGCCGTCAGGTTGGCGCCGGCCAGGTGGGGCTGGGCGGTCACCTCGATGGTCTGGTTCGGTTCGATGCGGGGCTGGTAGAAGTTGTTCCTGTCGTGGCGGTGGGACAAGGCCTGGCCGTTGACAGTGAAGTCACCCTCCACCCAGAAGAGCTGTTCGGGGGTGCTGGCCCGGGTGGTGGCCGCCGGGTATTCGACCGCCGTGGCGGTGACCGGAATGGCTGGCACATTGGAGACCAACAAGGGGGCCGTGTTCCCCTGGATGTCGCTGGTGGTGAGAGTCTTGCCAAAGACGTCCCGCACGGTGATGCCGGCCTGGTTCAGCACGCTGGAGCCGCCGCCCCAGGTGATGGCAACAATGGAGCCATCGGTCTTCTGGAAGTAGACCGTGCGGCCGTCCGGGCCGTTGCTTCTGGCGTCCGCGCCGTGGCGTTCCAGCGCCACCGCCTGGGTGCCTTGGAGGTGGCGGGTCACCAGAGCCAGGGTCAGGTAGGCCGGCCGGAGCGAGTTCTCATCCCCGCTGACATTCGCGTCCCCCGGGCGCACCACGCCCCAGATGACGGGGGACTCTGTGCCTTCAGTGTAGGCGGGCCAGAAAAAGTAGAAGACCCGCTCATAGCCGGAGGCGAACCCCTGGGCGTAGGTCTTGGCCACATATTCAGCCTGGGCCAGTTCAGAGGCCGCCAAGTTGGTGGTGTTGGCCGGGATGCCGTAGCCCATCTCCGTCAGCCAGCCGGGACGGCTGGCCGTGGCATAGGCCTGCTCCAGCGGCGCAATCGAGTCCTCCACCATCTGATCCAGGTAGACCGGATCGTTGGGATAGAAGTGCGGGTTGCCGCCGTAGTAGTGCTGGTTGCGGGTGTCAAAGAAGGCGCCAATCCCGTTGGCGTAGGCCTCGGTCATGAAGTCGCCGGGCAGGTAGGAGGTGGAACCCAACAGCACGTCGAGCGACGAGTCGACCGAGTGCACACCGGCGTAGAAGGCCTTCAGGCCGTTGGCGTATTCGTAGGGGTAACCGGGGAAGAAGCCGTCTGTGTTTTCTTCGTTCCAGTATTCGATGTGATCCACCAGTTGGCCCATGCCTTGGGCCCACTGCCGGCCAAACTGGTAGACGGCGGCATAGTTGGTGGGCGGCATGGTGATTGGATTGCTGTCTTCGTAGGCGGGGTTGGCGCACTGTGGCGCGTCCTGAAGAATGGTCACCACGTCAAAGCCCTGGTCAACTAGGTACTGATCGGCCTCGTAGTCAGACGTGTTGGGCCACTTGACGACAGAGCAGTCGGTGGCCTCGGTAGTGGCCTTCCAACTGACCCGGTCCCTGATGGACGTGATACCAGCCAGCTTCCACAGCGCCGCGTAACGCTGGAGGGCTTGGGAGCCGGAGTTGTAGCCCCCAGACCAGATCTTGCTGGGGTGGGCATCCAGGCCAAACCTGACGTCGGTGGGCGGCGTACCGCTGGGGACCACCACCACCGACCGGCTCCAGGTTTGGGCGTTGTCAAAGGTGACGGTCAGCACGTAGTAGCCCACGGCCTTGGTGCCAAGGTTAAAGGTGACGGCGTTGGAGTTGGTCTTGGTAGAGGTGCGGCTGTCCAAGACGGCGCCTCCCCGGTCCCGCAACTCAAGGCGCCAGGTGCCGGTGGCGGTGGCTGGAGTGGTGGTGAACGTCCAAGACAGGGCGGTGGTGTCGGTGACGGCATCCGGCGGGTTAGCGCAGTTGATGGTGACTGCCGCATCCAGACTGGGCTGATCAGAGCCAGCTTCGGTCTGGGTGTCCAAGACCGGCTGGGTCGCAACCTCCGGTTGGGTGTCCAAGCTGTGCCCGATGTCGCTCGCAGCGGCCGCCGGCTGGGCGGCGGCGGCGCCGGCGCCGGCCTGGGCCGCGGCCTGGGCTTCCAGGTCTGGGGCGGCCACGGCGGCGCCCGGGGCTTTGGCCCCGGCCGGCGGTGGATCAATGGTGGCGGCGGCTGGTTGGCCTGTAGCTGGATCGTCCGTTGGCTCCGCCCCGGCCGGGGTGATGGCCAACGTGCCACACATGGCGGCTAGAGCCGCGAACAGGGCTAAGGGGCGGCGGTGCGGTGTGCTTGTCATGGTGGGGACCTTTCAAGAGGTTGGGACCGGAGGATTACCCGAGCAAAGACTGGTGGAGGTCTTGGGTGGGCGTGCGGCGGGGCCGGTAGCCACAGGTCCACTTTCACGGCCCGGCCGGGGCAGGCAAATCCCCCATTTGGGGGATGTTGCCAGGCGGCGGCATCGGGTGGGCTTGAAGCAACCTGTTCCCCCGCCACCAGAAAGAGTCCCTGCATGAGCCGCCAGTCACTTTCCCGTCCCCTTTCCCTGTTGACAGCTTGTGCGCTGGGCTTGGCCGCCTTGGTGACACCAGCCGGGCCCGCCGGAACCGCCTTGGCGGCGGGGGAGCAGGCCACCTTGGTCAACGCCATGAACGCCGCCACCAAGGCCGTCACCTACGGCCAGTCCGTGACCATGGCGTTCGACATCGCGCCCGCCAACACGGCCGGCACCTATGTTCTGACCGCCACGCCGCTTAGCGGTAGCGCCGTCGCCCGGTCGGTGACCAAGGCGGCCGGCACCGCCCGCATCCAGTTCACCCTGGGCGTGTTGCCGGTGGGCTACTACGACCTGACCTTGACCCTGGGCGGCCAGACGGTATGGCCGGGCGCCCACGGCTTTGTGGTGGTGCCGGCCGGAGCCGTGCCCAATGAGAAGCGCTTCGGCATGGATGCTGGGCTGAGTTGGGGCAACAATGCCAACTCGATCCCGGCGGAGTTTTCACCCACGGTCCCGGGGGCGACCCAGCGGGCGGTTGACCTGATCCGCCTGGCTGGGGTTGGCTCCACCCGGGAGCGGCTGACCTGGACGGACGTGACGGGCGATTCGGCCGGCGCCACGCCGAACTGGAATCCGGCCGACCGGCTCTACGCCCAGGTGGCCGCCATCCAGGCCCAGGCCGGTTTGGACGTGGTTGGCCTGACCCACTCCACGCCCCTTTATGCCCAGCCCGAGCGGGGTAGCGTGCCCGCCACCGCCCCCACCGACTACCAGGCGGTCTACGACTGGGGCCAGACCTACGCCCAGGGCCTGGGCCAGTGGGTCAGCACCGTGGAGTACTACAACGAAGTGAATAATGTCGAGAACTTCAACGGCTACCCGTTCCAGTACGCCTCCGGTTTCAAGGCCTTTGCCGCCGGGGTCAAGTCGGTCAGGCCGGACCTGGCCGTGCTGATGGGTTCGCCCATCACAGGCAAGTTCCAGTACTTCGATGAGGTCTACGCCAACAACGCCGGGGCCTTCGCGGACGTGGCCAACCAGCACTTCTACGGGCTGAATGACGAACGGGCCCGCATGGGCTATTCCAAGACGGCTCTGGACACCTACTACGACTCGACACTGGACGGGCTGTACAGTTCTTGGGCACTGGACCAGGTGCCCAGCTACATGACGGAAATGGGTTACGCCCTGTTCGCGGACCAGGCCGGCAACTTCGACCGGGCGGCGGAGATCACACAGGCCGAATACCTGGCCCAAACCTACGCCCTAGGCTTCGCCACCGGCTACGAGCGGGTCTTCTACTTCTACTGGCAGTACCTGACCGAGCCGCTTCAGTCGACCGGTAATGTCCGGGTGTGGGGCATGGTGAACCGGGATGCCTCGCCCCGGCCGGCCTACCTGACGCTGTCAATCATGACTCGGTTCTTGCAGGGCGCGGAGGTGGCCGGGTCGGTTGCGCACGGCGCTGAGGGCAAGGGCCGCACGGTCTACTTCCGCCAGGCTTCCGGCGCCCTGCTGGCTGTCACCTGGGGTGGCGGTTCGCCCGCCTTCAACGGCTCGTTCCAGGCCACCGACGTGTTTGGCCAGGCCCTCAGCCTGACCCAAGCCCAGGCCCAGGCCAAGACGGAACTGATGTTTGTCAGCGGCATCGGGAACCAACTGCCCAGCGAGACCAAGGTGGCCACCACCAACCCGGACCAAGTCCAGACCTGGACCAGCCCCATGTGGTTGGAAACCCGGGTCAAGCTGAACGGTGTGGACCAGTTCAACCGCAACAGTAATGATCTGCCGATCGACCTGGTGGTGACGCCGGCCACGACCATTGACGTGGTGGCACAGGCCCACCACACCAACGCTGCCGGGCAACGGGCCACGCTGGCCCCGGCCAAGGCGGCCGTCACCTGCACGCCGGGGCCGGGCTTGGTGGTGGCCGCCGGGCAGCCCACCTGGGACGCCACCCAGCAGACCTGGACCTGCCGGTTTACGGCCAAGCCTGGCGTGGGCGGGTCCACCTACGCCCAGGTGACGGTGACGGACGCCGGCCAGTCTGATTTCAGCCGGGTCGCCCTGCGGATCGAGCCCACCGGCGGTTACACCACTGTCAACCCGGGGCCGGGGACTTGCGCCACTTGGGTGGAGGGCGGTGTCGAGCAGACCCACTCCGGGAACCTTTCCCCATGGGCTGTGGTGCAGAACCCCACCACCTGTGCGGTTGATGTCACGGGCACGGTGATGGAAGTCGGAGCGACCTGGGCCGGCCCCTACGTCGAAGTGCCGGAATCCTACCTGGCCACGGTGGCCCAGGCCTCCGGCATCCGGGTCAAGCTGTCCAGCGTGCCGGGGACGCAGGATCCACCTAGCGTGATGGTGTTGCAGTTGCACCAGACGGTGGAGGCCGGCGGCGGCACCTGGCACGCCCCGTTCCAGGATCAGGGCAACGGCTACTACACCGTGATGTTCAATGACCTGACCAATCTGGGGTTTGAGAACGACAAGGATGGCGAGTTCGATCGTGCGGCGGTGGCCAAGATCCGCGTCGCCTGGGGGACAAGTGCGGTCGAACTTGGGGCGGTGTACGGCTTCCGCATCGAATCGCTTGAGTTCTTGCCCGGCATCGGCGACTTACTGAAGCCGGGCGGCGCCTGCCCCGAATACAAGTACGACGTGGCGAACTGGAACTATTCCGGCAACGTCGCCCTGACGGTGGCGCGGGACCGGGTGCTGGTAGACCCGCTGACGCACCTGTGCGCCACCAGCGTGTTTGCCAAGGTCAAGACGGCTTCCACCAGCGCCTTCGCGGCGGCAGAACTGGTCATCCCGGAGGACTACCGGTCTACCTTGGCGGGGAGTTCGGGCCTACGGCTGGCCTTGAACCCGATTGGCGGCCAGGGGCCCATGTGGCCCACCGGCACAACGCTGACCATCCAGGTGATCGAAAGCTCCGGCGCCAAGTGGCTGACCACCCCGCCCAAGGGTGAGGACGGCACCTACAGCTTCAAGTTCAAGGACCTGTTCAACGCCACCAACATTGGCCCTGTTGACCCGAACGGGAAACTCGACCTGGATCAAGTGACCAAGATTATGGTCAGTTGGGGTGGTGGCCAGGCGACGGTGCAGACCTATGCCTTCCGGGTCGAGTTCATTGAGGTGCTGCCGGCCGAACCGTCCCAGCCGCTGGCTATCCAGCGGGCCACGGTTTCAGGTTCGCCCACGGTGGGCAGCCAGTTGACCGCCGATGTCGCCTACACGCCGGCGGACGCCACGGTGGTTTACCGCTGGTTCCGGGGCACGTCCGTGATCCCGGGGGCTACGGGCCTGAACTACACGTTGCAGGCCGCCGATGCCGGCCGCGACCTGGTCTTGAAGGTGACGGCATCGAAGGACGGCCAGGAGGTGAACCGCTATTCGGCCCACATCCTGGTGTTGGGGGTCGCCTCGCTGTCCGTTTCCGGCACCCCCCGGGTGGGCCAGACGCTGACGGCCGCGGCGGTTTACCAACCCACTGACGGCACGGTGACCTACCAGTGGTTCAAGGGCACCTCGGTGGTGGGGACCGGCGCCAGCTACACGGTCAGGGCGGCGGATGTCGGTGGCGACATGGTGTTGAAGCTAACGGTGGCCAAGGCCGGTGTGGGCTCGGTGTCGCGCTATTCGGCCCACTTCACCCCCACCGCCTAACCGCGCCGCCGCCCCGAGGTTGGCCACCCGGGTCCAGGTCCCAGGTGGCCACTTTCCCCCGGGGTTGGCCACCCGGGTCCAGGTCCCAGGTGGCCACTTTCCCCCGGGGTTGGCCACCCGGGTCCAGGTCCAAGGTGGCCATTTTTCCTCGGGGTTGGCCACCCGGGTCCAGGTCCAAGGTGGCCATTTTTCCTCGGGGTTGGCCACCCGGGTCCAGGTCCAAGGTGGCCACTTCCAGAACCTCGCCGGCCCCTGGGTTGGCCACCCGGGTCCAGGTCCCAGGTGGCCACTCAGCATGGGTGAGTCTGCCTGCGGTGTGCGACGGCGGGCTTGCCGGTGGTTGGGTTGGGGGACGCAATGGCCGGGATGACCGGGTGGTGGGCTTGGGCGGCTAACGGCGGGTCGGTGAGGTGAACGGGTCTGGGACGGTCTGGCTGGGGATGACCGGGTTGGTGGGTTTGGTTGGGTGGTGGCAGGTTGGGGAGAAGGCGAGTTTTCGTCCAGGCTGGGTCGGCCCGCGGGACCGTCAAGAGGCAACTGCGAGTTTTCGTGGACTTGTGTACGGGTGGTGGTGCGGCGGCCGGCGTTGCCGCCGCCTCGCGTAAGCGGCTCGAGAGCGTTTATGCAGGTCAACGGCTTGCCGCCGATGTCGCCCGTTGGCCCAAGGGGTCGGTTGGCGACCGGCATCGGGGGCTACCCGTACACAAGTCCCCGAAAACTCGCAGTTGACCAGATCGCCACCCGCGACCGGGAGCCCACTCAGCCTTCTTGGCTGGCAGCGGCAGGTGCACGGGTCGTTGAGTCTGTGATGACTGGCTTGGAATGCCAAGGCTGGTCGGCTTGGGCGGGGACGGTGTGCTGGCAGGCTTGGGTAACGTCGACAGGTTTGGCGGTGGCTATGACAGTGACGAATTGGCCTGGGACACCTGGGGCGGTCAGCTTGGGTGGGTGGCGGCAAGTTCACTGGGCGTTGAGTGTGTGACGACTGGCCTGGGACGCTGAGCGGCACCGGCACTCGCGGAGAGACTTGCGGTAGTTCCGGGCCGCTTCCAGCCGATCCGGAGAGACTTCCGGTAGTCCACAGCGTGGCTGCGGGCACCCCGGAGAGACTTCCGGTAGTTCTGGGCCCCTTCCAGCCGATCCGGAGAGACTTGCGGTAGTTTTTCGGGCCGAAATCTGC
>JAISTN010000415.1 GCA_031272565.1 Bifidobacteriaceae bacterium | reverse complement strand
ACGCAGTCGGTTTCAATCAGGGGCGCGCCATTGTGCGTCGAAACGGTCATGTGCCCGTGGGCAAACTGGTAGGCCAGCACGCCCGGGCCCTCGATTTCCGCACAGGCCGCCACGCAGCGGCCACAACTAATGCACTTGTTGTGATCCCGCACAATGAACGGGTGGCCCTTGGCGACCGGCAGAATGGGCCGCTCATGCAGGGGCTTCTGGTAGACCACATGCTGACCCGTCGCCGTGGTCCGCAGGTCGCAGACAAACCGGGCGTTGCAGCCGCAACGCAGGCACCGGCTGGCCTCTGCCCGGGCGTCCTTTTCGCTGAAGCCCACCTCGACCTCATCAAAGTTGCCGGCCCGGGCCGCCAACTCGATTTCCGGCATCGGGCGCCGGGGCAGTTTGGGCCGGGCCTCAAATTCGTCCTTGGGCAAGTCTTCCAGCGAGCCGCGCGAACAGTTATAGATTTCTGGCTGGGGCCGCACGTAGCCCTTGGCCAAGAACTCGTCCATGGCCTTGGCGGCCGCCCGGCCGGCCGCCACCGCCTGGATTACCGTGGCCGGGCCGGTGACACAATCACCGCCGGCAAAGATCTTGTGTTCGGACGTTTCCATGGTGCCGGCCGTCACTTCGATGTCGCCGTAGCGGTTCAACCTGACCGGCAGGTCGTCATACAGGAACTGGGTGTTGGTCGATTGCCCAATGGCGCCAATCACCGTGTTGGCCCCCAGCGTAAAGCCGCTGCCTTCCACCGGCACCGGGCGGCGCCGGCCGGAGCGGTCCGGTTCACCCAACTCCATCCGGAAGCAGTGCAGTTCCAGGCCGCCCTCATCGTTGCGTTGGACCGAGCTGGGGGCGGACAGGAACAGCATTTCCACGCCCTCTTCGATGGCCGCTGCCACCTCCGCCGGAGCGGCCGGCATTTCCGCCTGCGTGCGCCGGTAGATGATTTTGACGTCCGCCCCCAGGCGTTTGGCCGTGCGGGCGCAGTCGATGGCCGTGTTGCCGCCGCCAATCACCAAGACCTGGTCCCCAACGTGGGGGGCGCGGCCCTTGGCCACCGCCTCCAGGAAGTTGATGCCCAGCCAGACGCCATCGGCGTTTTCGCCATCCATGTGCATGGGCGTGGCCGTCCATGAACCGATCGCCAGGTAGACGGCGTCGAAATCCTGTTGCAGGTCTTCTAGGCGCAGGTGCGTGCCCAGGGACTTGCCGCATTCGATCTTGACGCCCACCGCCTCGATGGCTTCGATCTCCGCGTCCAAGGTGGCCTTGGGCAGGCGGTATTCCGGGATGCCGTAGCGCATCATGCCGCCGGCCAGCCGTTGGCGTTCAAAGACAGTCACGTCATGGCCGTCGATGGCGGCGTAGTAGGCCGCGCTGAGGCCCGATGGCCCGGCGCCCACCACGGCGATTCGCTTGCCGGTGGCCGGCTTGACCTTCGACACCCATGGGTCGTCGCCAAACATGTCGTGGTCCGCCACAAAGCGCTTGACCGAGTTGATGGCCACGGCCTCATCGACCAGGTTGCGCCGGCAAGCCGCCTCACAGGGGTGCGGACAAACCCGGCCGCAAGCAGACGGGAATGGGTTGGAGTCCTTGATGACTTTCAAGGCGGCCCGGTAGTTGCCGTCCGCCACCAACTCCAGGTAGCGCTGAATGTCGATGCCGGCCGGGCAGGCCTGTTGGCAGGGCGCGATGCAGTCCGCGTTGTGGTCGCACAGGAGTTGTTCCACCCGGACCCGGCGAAAGGCGTCGATGGTGGGCGAATGGGTGGCGATGGTCATGCCGTCCTTGATGGGCGTGACGCAAGCCTTGACCGGTTCGGCGCCCAGTTCCACCATGCACATGCCACAGTTGCCGTTGGAGCGTTCCAGGCGGACGTCGTGGCAGAGCGACGGGATGGTGATGCCCGCCTGCAACAGCGACTGCAGAATGGTCAGGCCGCCCTGGACCGCCATCGGGTGGCCGTCAACGGTGACGTTGATGCGTTGCTCCTGGCTGGCCTGGCCCTCCGGGCTTTCCTGGCTAGTTAGGTTGGTAACGCTGGCTGGGCTGGTTAGGCTGCCCGCCCCAGTGTGGTCCACGACCGGTCCCTTCTCGACACGTCCAGAGGCCCGCCACCTGGATGGATAGTCGCTGCCGGGCAGGCCAGAGCCGCGCCCCCGCAGCGCAGCCCGTCCAACAATACAACCCATGAATGGCCGGGGCCTGGGCATTCAGCCCACAGCGAACACGCGGGGTGCGTGGGTCGGATGATTGGCCAGGCGGCCGGTCATGGTTGGTGGCCGGTGTCGCCGCTGGCGACACCGGCGGCCAACGACAGGGAGCAACTGTGGCAACCTGCGGTCACGAACGGCACCGGCCGCCAGGGGCCGTGCCTACGCCGCCTGGAACAAGACGGCCATGTTGTGGCCGCCAAAGCCGAAGGCGTTGTTCAGGGCGCAAACACCCGGCCCGGCCGGCAGCGGCTCAGGCTGATCGCGCACCACATGGACCGCCACCGCCGGGTCCAGTTCCACAATGTTGGTAGTGGGCGGCGCCAGCCGGTCCCGCAGGGCCAACACCGTGAAGACCGATTCGACCGCCCCGGCCGCCCCCAGCAGGTGGCCCGTCATCGACTTGGTACCACTGACCGGCACCGCCCCGGCCGCCGCCGCCGAACCCAACGCCCAAGTCAGAGCCTCCAGCACCGCGGCCGATTCAATTGGGTCCCCGGCCGGGGTGGCCGTGGCGTGCGCGTTGACGTGCACCACCTGGCCGGCCGCCACCGGGCCGGCCTCCTGCAAGGCCGCCACCATCGCCCGGCACTGGCCCTGGCCGGACGGGTCAGGTGGGGCGACATCATAGGCGTCCGATGACGCTCCAACGCCCGCCACCGTGGCGTAGACCCGGGCGCCCCGGGCCGCCGCGTGTTCGGCCGCCTCCAGCACCAGCACGCCGGCGCCCTCACCCATCACAAAGCCGTCCCTTGTCACGCAGTACGGCCGCGAGGCCGTTTCCGGGGACTCCGTGCGGGTGGACAAGGCCTGCATCTTGCCGAAGGCCCCCAAGGTCAACGGATGAATGGCCGCCTCGGTGCCGCCGGCCACCACCACATCGGCCAACCCCTGCCGGATCAGCCGCACCGCCCAAACAATCGCCTCCGCCCCGGAGGCGCAGGCCGAAACCGGCGCGTGGGCCCCAGCCCGGGCGCCCAAGTCGATGGCCACCTGCGCCGCCGCCGAATTGGGCATCAGCATGGGCACCGTCAGCGGCAACAGGCGCCGGGCGCCCTTGTCCCTGACCGTGTCCCAGCCATTCAGCATGGTGTGCACGCCGCCAATGCCGCTGCCAACCACGACCGCCAGCCGCTCCGGGACGGCAACGGCGCCCGGTGCCGGCGTTGGTCCCCCGGCAGCGGGCGTCCCGCCCGCTGCCGCGCCGCGGGCCGCGTCCGCAGCCGCCGCCGGGTGTTCGCCTGGTGCCCCTCCACCCGTACTGTCCGCAGTCCCCGCCGGGCGGCCGGCATCGGCGGCATCACCGGCCGCCTCGGCCGGGTGGGCAAAGCCGGCGTCCGCCCAGGCCTCGCGGGCCGCCACCAGGGCATACTGGGCTGAAGGATCGGCCCGGCGGACCTCCTGACGGGATAAGACCTGATCCGCCGGCACCGCCAAACAACCGGCAAAGTTGACCGTCAGGCCGTAGTCCTCCACCCAGGTGTT
>JAISTN010000381.1 GCA_031272565.1 Bifidobacteriaceae bacterium | reverse complement strand
CGCCGGCGGGAGCCGGCAACCAGGCTTCACCCACCCTGGGCACGGTGGCGGTCCCGTACAACGTGGACCTGCTGTCCGCGGTGGCAGGGGGCAACATTGTGCCAACCGATTCGGCCAAGGCCACGATCGTGTCCTCGGATTGGAAGACCGTCCTGCCCAGCCTGGCTTTGGCGCCCACGGTTCCAACCGCCGTTTACGTGGTGGTGACCGCTCAGGATCTGTCCACCAAGCAGTACTACAAGATCACCGCCACCCGGCAGGGCTCGGCCGACACCTCCCTATTGGCGGTGGCGGGCGTGGTGCCGGTGGTGCGGGACGACGAGGTGACGTATGACGTCACGGTCGGTTACGCCACCAACCAGTTGACGGCGGCCTTGTTCGAAATGGCGCCCGGCGCCACCGTGCAGCTAACCGCAGACCCGCTGGCGTTGGCGGTAGGGAACACCAACGTCCAGGCCACGGTGCTGGCCCAGGACGGCTCCACCACGCGCACATATGACCTGGTGGTGCACCGCCAGAATGGTGCCGCCGGGCTGGCCAGTTTCCTGGGCCAAACCCTGAACCTGCCCGGCCTTGGCACCGCGCCGGACGCCCCGGACACGGCCCAGTTGGACGTGGACCGCAACCAAACCCAGGTCCAACTGAGCGACATCGTGGCCCAAACCGGCGCGGCCGGTGTCACCATGTATGCCACGGCCGGCTTCAGCGGCGCCGGTGAAACAACTATTGCTTTGCCGTCCGGCCTGACCGACATCTGGATCAAGGTGGCGGCCGAAGACCCGGCCTACAAGGGCTACTACCAGGTGACCTTGAACCGCGAGACCCGCTACCAGGTGACGTGGGCGCCAACGGTCACTTGGCAGGGCTACGCGGACAACGACCCAGCGGAAGCGTTCGACGGCTTGACCGCCCACTACCTGCCGTCCGGCAACATTCCGCGCGGCAGCCTGGTGGAACCCGGCACGGACATCATGTTCGAGGCGGCGTACACGCCCATCCCTGCCAGCCTGTGTCTGGCTGAGTGGGCCGTGGCCGCCGGCACGGCGCGGACCTACTGTGACGGGACAGGCGTGTTGTCGTGGCAGACCACCGTGGCCAGCGCCCTGAATGTGACGCTCACCGTGACCGGGTACGAGCAGCGTTCGGTTGCCTTCAACCTGAACGGCGGCCCCGGCACGGTGGCGCCGGTCGGGAACACGCCGACGGACCCGGACTATCAAGTCACGTTGCCCGCCGGGACTGGTTTGACCAGGGAAGGCTGGGGGCTGGCCGGCTGGAACACCCAGCCTGACGGGCAAGGCACCAGCTACGGACTAGGCGCCACCTACCTGCTGGCCACCGCCAGCGACGTGTTGTATGCCCAGTGGGTGGAAGTCCCGGTCGTGAAGTTCGGGTCAGTCAACCTATCCCCGGACCTGAACGGTGACGGCCGGGGTGAAGTCTTGGCCCTGGAAGCCAACACGGGCGCCTTGTGGCGGTTCGGGCCGAACGCGGGCGTGTCGAAACTGTCCGGCACGGTCATCGTCAAGAGTGGCCTGGCCGGTCACCGGATCCTCGGCCCAGGCGACTGGGATGGGGACCGGAAAGCGGATGTGGTCACGATCGACCTGTCCGGCAACATGTGGCTGCGTAAAGGTGACGGGAAAGGCAACGTAGGCAGCCCAGTCCAGATTGGCCGGGGCTGGACCAGTTACCGGGTTGTGCCCGCCGGGGACCTCAACTCGGATGGCGCCAACGATTTGTTGGCGATCGACACGGCCGGCCTGTTGTGGCTCTATGCGGGTGACGGGAAGGGCGCCTTCAAGGCTGGGAGGGTCCAGGTTGGTAAAGGCTGGGGGACCTTTGACTGCCACGGTGCGGGGGATTTGAACCAGGACGGCCTGACAGACCTGTTGGGTATCAACGCCGCTGGGTTGCTTTACGCCTACATGGGTAAAGGCAACGGCCAGTTTGCCAGCCCGGTTCAGGTGGGTCGAGGTTGGAGCAAGTTCACGTTGGCTTCCGGCGGCGACCTGAATGGTGACTCGTTGGCGGACATTGTGGGCCGGAACGACACGACGGGCATGTTGTACTACTACCAGTCGAAAGGCGCCGGCCAGTTCGCGGCGGCGAAACAGTTGGCGGCCGGCTGGTAGGCCCTGCCGGGCTGGAAGGCTCGTCACCCGGGACCCGTCCCCGAGTGACGAAACGGTAATGGGCGGTTGCCGACAGCGTTAGGGCAGGTCAGCAGGGTTGGCCACCCGGGTCCAGGTCCCAGGCGGCCATCCCTTCCCGCAGGGCTCGTCACCTGGGACCCGTCCCCGAGTGACGACTGCCCGCAACTGACCCGTGAGGGCGGGGCCCCGAGGCCGGTTATTGGACTGTGATCGACTCGATCAGCATGGGCAGGAGCAGAGGGCCGTCGGATTCGGACCCGGAGGACGGGTCCACCCCGGCCGCGGCCACCTGGTCGATCAGGTCCATGCCCTCGGTGACGTGGCCAAAGACGGTGTAGCCGCCGGAGATGGTGCTGTCCTGGTAGACGATGAAGAACTGCGCCCCCTGTGAATCCTGCGCCTGGGCGCGGGCCATGGCGATGGTGCCACGCGGGTAGACATCATCGCTGGGCACGTTCTCCAGTGGGCCGAAGGTGTAGCCGGGGGTGTCGGTGCCGTCGCCGGTCAGGGAACCGCACTGGACCACCCAGATGCCCTCGGTGGTCAGCCGGTGGCAGGAGTGGTTGTCGTAGTAGCCGGCCTTGGCCAGGGTGACGAAGTTGGCCACGGCCTGTGGTGCGTTGACGCCATCCAGCGTGATGGTGATGTCGCCCAGGTCTGCCACCTTGATGGTGCCGGTCCATTCACGGCCCTCCGCCAAGGATGGATCCGGCACGTCCTCGGAGTTGGTGGTGCCGCCGGCGTCGTCCGGCGAGCGGCCGGCCTGGACGTTGGCCAGCGCCAAGTCCAGGTCACCCGGGTAAACCATGGTCTGCCCAGAATCGTCCTGGTAGGCCTGGTACCAGGTTTGCCAGGCCATCAGTTCGCCGTCGCCCAGGGCCATGCGGACCCGGGGTGTGCCGCCAAAACCCTCCTCCTGCATGGCGTACTGTGTCGAGGCCACCACCCAGTCCGCCAGGGGCCGGTCCGGCATTTGATCAACCACCCCTTGGTCCACTCCGGCCTGCTGGGCTAGGGCTGCGATTTCCTCGTCGCTCAGGCCCGCGCCGCCTTCATCCGGCTGGTTGGCCCACAATTGCTCGGTGAAGGCCAGGTAATGCTCCGGGTCCTGTTGCGCCACCAGGACG
>JAISTN010000409.1 GCA_031272565.1 Bifidobacteriaceae bacterium | reverse complement strand
CCGGCCGCCGGCGTGGCCGGCGGCCGCCATTCCCCGGCACGTCGCCGTCGTCATGGACGGCAACGGCCGTTGGGCCGCCCAACGCGGCCTGCCCCGGACCGAAGGGCACCGGGCGGGCGAGGACGCGCGGGTGGCAGTGGTGGCCGGCGCCATCGAGGCCGGAGTCCAATACCTCAGCGTCTTTGCCTTTTCGACTGAGAACTGGAAGCGTTCACCGGCCGAGGTCAAGTTTCTGATGGGCTATTCCCGCCAGGTCTTGCGTGCGCGCCGCGACCTGTTCCACTTCTGGAATGTGCGCGTTCGCTGGGCCGGTGAGCGCCGGCGCCTGTGGCCGTCCGTCATCCGCGAACTGACAGAAGCCGAAGCGCTGACCCGGCACAACAGTGGCCTGACCCTGGTCTTGTGCGTCAACTACGGTGGCCGGGCGGAGATTGCGGCGGCGGCTCGGGAACTGGCGGCGGCGACGCTGGCCGGCCAGATCAAGCCGGCCCAGATCACCGAGCAGACGGTGGCACGGCATCTGGGCTTGCCGGACGTGCCGGACGTTGACCTGTTCTGGCGCACCTCCGGGGAACAGCGCCTGTCCAATTTCCTGCTCTGGCAAACGGCCTATTCGGAACTGGTTTTCAGCGACACACTGTGGCCCGATGTCGACCGCCTGGCCCTGTGGCGGGCCATCGACATGTACGCCGGACGGGACCGGCGCTTCGGCTGGGCGGGTGAAAACACTGTGAAGAGAACCTAAGCACCTACCAAAGGCCCAGACGAGGGCCAATTTTGCCCCCTACGGTGTCGGATATGAATCTGCACGTGTCAATGGTGACGTTCGACGCCATGGACCCCAGCGAACTGGCCGAATGGTGGGCCTGCGCATTGGGGGGCCGCGTGGTGTCGGCAGCCGATTCATCCTTCATCCAGGTGGAACTGCCCCAGGGCCTGCACCTCGGCTTCCAAAAGGTGACCGAACCAACTCCCGGCAAGAACCGGCTGCACCTGGACCTGGCAGACCCGGACCCGGAGGACCGTCTGAAGCAGCTCCAAGCGATGGGGGCGGACGTGTTGCGCCGCCACGAAATGCCGGATTTCGCCTGGGTGGTGCTGGCTGATCCGGAAGGCAACCAGTTCTGTTTGGCGACGGCGCCGCCGGCCTGACGCCGACACCCGGCAGGACCGTTGTAACGGCGCTGACACGGCTCGCGCCAGGCCTAGCTAGGGCCGGTTGGTGTGACGTAGTCTTGGTGTTGTCGCCCCACGTCTATTCGGTCAAGCCGGGGGCGGTGAAAGGGGGCGGCCAAAGATGGGGAGCCTCGGTTCCGTGCGCCGGTCGCGCCGTGCCCAACTGGCGCTAACGGCGGTGTTGCTGGCCGCCTTGACGGGCTGCAGTGAGCCCGGCGAAGAGATTTACCTTGAGCCCAAGACCGACATCGTCCCCTCCTATGACACGGCCGTGGCCGCTACCTTGACCATCGCCACCGGCAAAGACCAGCATGAACCATGGGTTGAAGGTGATCCAGGTAGCTGCGAGGGCTTCGAGGCCGCCGTCGCTTGCGCCGTGGCCGAACGTCTAGGCTACAAGCGCTCCGAGTTGGCCTGGACCACCATCAGTTTCGATGCCGGGCTGGACCCCGGCACGGCGCAGGAAAAGGGCTGGGACTTCGCCCTGCAACGCTATTCCATTACGGCCCAGCGCCGGGCCGTGGTGGACTTTTCTACGCCGTACTATTCGACGGCCAAGGGCGTGCTGACCTACATGGGTTCACCGGCCGATGGCGCCACCAGCATTGAACAGTTGAAACAGGTCCGCTTCGGTGTGCAGCAGGGCACCACCAGCGCCCAGGTGGTGCGGGAGGTGATCCAGCCGGACACCACCATCACGGTGTTCGACAACTCCGAGGCGCTGACGGAGGCCCTCAGCAACCAGGAAATCGAGGCCCTAGTGGTGGATCTGCCCCAGGCTGTCTACCTGGCGAATTCTGGGGCTGTGCTGGGCGGCGTGGTGGTGGGGCAACTGAGCCCTTCGAGCGGCGCCAAACGGGAAAACCTGGCGATTGTCCTACCGAAGGATTCGCCCCTGACCAGCGCTGTTTCGGCCGCCGTCACGGACATGAGCCGGGACGGCACGCTGGACGAACTGGCCAACGCCTGGCTGGCGGACTACCTGGACGCGCCCGTGCTTGGTTGAACCGCCGGGCCGGGAGTCCGCGCATTTGGGGGCGCCCGCCCATTAGGCTGTTCCTGCACAGCCGGCCGCCGCCAGCGGCCGGAAAGCTAGACCTCAAGGAGACCCACATGGCCGCCCCTTCCACCATCGACAACGTCATCTCGCTGGCCAAGCGCCGCGGTTTCGTCTTCCCCTGCGGCGAAATCTACGGCGGCACCCGGTCGGCGTGGGACTACGGCCCGTTGGGCGTCGAGTTGAAAGAGAACATCAAGCGCCAGTGGTGGCGGGCCATGGTGCAATCGCGGGATGACATCGTTGGCCTGGATTCATCGGTCATCTTGCCCCGGCAAGTCTGGGAGGCCTCCGGCCACGTGGCGGTCTTCACCGACCCGCTGATCGAATGCCTGGGCTGCCACAAGCGCTTCCGGCAGGACACGTTGGAAGAGGAGTACGCCGAACGCAAGGGCCATGCGCCCGCCGGCGGCCTGGCCGGCCTGCCCTGCCCCAACTGCGGCGTCAAGGGGCAGTGGACGGAACCGAAACAGTTCTCCGGTTTGCTGCGCACCTACCTGGGCCCGGTGGAGGACGAATCCGGCCTGCACTACCTGCGGCCGGAAACCGCCCAAGGCATCTTCATCAACTTCGCCAACGTGGTGATGGCGGCGCGGAAGAAGCCGCCGTTCGGGATTGGGCAGGTGGGTAAGTCGTTCCGCAACGAGATTACGCCCGGCAACTTCATCTTCCGCACCCGCGAGTTTGAGCAGATGGAGATGGAGTTCTTTGTGGTGCCGGGGACGGATGAAGAGTGGCACCAGTACTGGATCGACACCCGGACCGACTGGTACGTGGACCTGGGGATCGCGCGGGAGAACCTGCGCCACTACGAGCACCCCAAGGAAAAGCTGTCGCACTATTCGAAGCGGACGGTCGACATCGAGTACCGCTTCCACTTCCAGGGTTCGGAGTGGGGCGAACTGGAGGGTATAGCCAACCGGACGGACTTTGACCTGAAGACCCACTCGGAGCATTCGGGCCAGGACTTGACCGTCTTTGACCAGGAATCCGGCGAGCGTTACACCCCGTATGTGATCGAACCAGCGGCCGGCCTGTCGCGTTCGGTCATGGCCTTCCTGGTGGACGCCTACCACGAAGACGAGGCACCCAACACGAAGGGCGGCGTCGACAAGCGGACCGTGCTGCGGCTGGACCCGCGGCTGGCGCCGGTCAAGGCCGCCGTTCTGCCGCTGTCCCGGCACGCCGATCTGTCGCCCAAGGCCCGGGACCTGGCGGCTGAGTTGCGCCGCTACTGGAATGTCGACTTTGACGACGCGGGCGCGATTGGCCGGCGTTACCGCCGCCAAGATGAGATTGGCACGCCGCTCTGCGTCACCATCGACTTCGACACGCTTGATGACGCCGCCGTGACCATCCGGGAACGCGATTCGATGGCGCAGGAGCGGGTCGCGCTGACCCAAGTGCGCGAACGGGTGGCGGCGCTGCTCGGTGGGGCGTGACCGGGCCGGCCGCTGCCGTCCGGCCGTTGCGGCTGGGCCAACTTGAGGCTCCTTCGCCGGTGGTCTTGGCGCCGATGGCGGGCGTCACCAACCGGCCGTTCCGGGAACTGTGCCGGTCGTTTGGGCCGGGCTTGTTCGTGTCGGAGATGATCACCGCCCGCGCCCTGGTGGAAGGCCGGGCAGCGACACTGCGCATGGTTGGCTTTGGGCCGGGGGAGGTGCCCCGCTCGCTGCAACTGCACGGCACCGACCCGGGCACGGTGGCGTCCGCGGTGGGACTGGTGGTGGCCCAGGACTTGGCCGATCACGTCGACTTGAACTTCGGCTGCCCGGTGCCCAAGGTGACGCGCAAGGGCGGGGGCGCGGCTTTCCCCTGGAAGCTGGGCCGGTTCCGGGAGGTGGTGGGCCGGGCGGTTGAGGCGTCCGGGGGGGCGGTCCCGGTGACGGTGAAGCTGCGCCTGGGGCTCGATGCCGCCCACCTGACTTGCATCGATGCCGCGCTGGCGGCCGAGGGGGTGGGGGCGGCGGCTGTCACGCTGCACGCCCGGACGGCCGCCCAGTTGTATTCGGGGAGGGCCGAGTGGAACGCCATCGGGCACCTGAAGTCGTTGGTCAAGACGATCCCGGTGCTGGGCAACGGGGACGTCTTCAGCGGGGATGACGCCGTGGCGCTGATGACCCAGACGGGCTGCGATGGCGTGGTGGTGGGCCGGGGTTGCCAGGGCCGGCCGTGGCTGTTCGCCGACATCGCAGCCGCGCTGGCGGGCCGCCCGCAACGGGTCCGTCCCTCCCTGGGCTGGGTGTGCGGCGTGGTGCGGCGCCACGCGCAGGCGTTGGTGGAGTACCTGGGCGATGAGGGCGCCGGCTTGCGCGAACTGCGCGGCCACATGTCGTTCTACCTGCGGGGCTACCCGGTGGGCGGGGCCGCGCGGGCGGCGGCGCACGCCATCGGCAGCCTGAGCGACCTGGAGCGGTTGTTTGACCTGCTGGACCTGGACGCGCCCTACCCAGGCGACGCCGCGGAAGGCCCCCGCGGCCGGCGCGGTTCGGAACGCCCGCCGGTGCTACCGGAAGGCTGGCTAGACTCCCGCGACTAACCGCAGGCATGCCGGTACGGGCAGGCGGCGCCTGGCAGGTAGAACGCTGTCTGACACTCATGGTAGCCTGACAACATGGCAGCTACGTTGACCATCCGGGAGGTGAACCAGCACACCTCGGCAGTCTTTCAGCGTGTTCAGAACGGCGAAGAACTAGTCATTACCAAGTCTGGGCGGCCGTTGGCCCGGGTGATTCCGTTCCGGCCGGTGGATTCGTGGGAGCGCCTGGTGGCGGCGGCGAAGATCATTCCGGCTAAGACGCAGGAGGAGCTTGTCCCGCACCTGACGGAACCTTTGGGTATCGACATCGACGCGTTGCTGGAAGAGGAACGCGCCGACAGGCGGTTCTGGTGAGAACGGTTTACCTTGACACCTCCGCCTTCATGCGAGGCATGGTCCCGGATGCGACCGGACACGAGGCCGCTCTGGCCATTCTTTGCGCGGCAGACCTTCACCTGGTCAGTTCGGAGTTGCTTTGGCTGGAGGCCAGCCGAACGGCCATCCGCCTCGCCCACGAACTGCCGGACCGCCCCGAGATCCCCGAAGTTGTCAACAAGGCCCTTGACCACATTGCGGCGATCCCACTCGACAGCACGACAATCGCGACCGCCAGGGCCCTCCCAGAAGTCATCAAGTCACTTGACGCCATCCATGTAGCCGCAGCCGAATCGATCCGGGAGGGACTGGACTGCGTTGTCACCTGTGATCAGACCATGGTGCGGGTGCTGGCAGGGCGGGGCATCAGGGCCGTGACACCCGAAGCCTTCCGGGCGGAGCCGGGCACCTAGGGTATTCGGATAGATCGCCTGCCGGTGCTACCGGAAGGCTGGCTCCACTCCCGCGACTAACCGCAGGCAGGCCGGTACGGGCAGGCGGCGCCTGGCAGTGTGAGCGGGCCCGAGTGGCCGGCCTACTGAAGCAGGGTCAGACCGTCGGCTTGGTAAACCGCAAGGTTCTTGTCACTGGTGATCAGTGTCAGGTTCTCTTGGATTGCCTGCCAAACCAGGAGACGGTCGAACGGATCCGAGTGGTGGCGGGGCAGGCGGTAACTTGAGGCAAGCTGGGCCGATTCGAGGGGGAGGGCGCGGAAGAGGGATGCCTGCACAGTTTCAAGGAATTCCTCCGGTGTGTGGCCAGCGAGACTCATCTTGCCCAAGCCGTGCTTGATGGCGATTTCCCATAGACTAACCGGACTGTAGAAAACCTCTGCGTCTGGATCAAGGACAGCCGTCCGGGCGGCCTGGGACAGGCGGGACGGTTGGTTCAGAGCCCAGACCAAGATGTGGGTGTCGGCCAGGTAGTTCACTGGGTGGACCCGACCAGGTCTTCATCGGTCATAGCCCAGTCATCGCCGAACTCGATTGGGCCCCAGTGTTCGATCGCACCCAGCCGGCGTTCGCGTGCCTTACGCCAAAGGGCGATGGGTATGACGGCGGCTACGGGTGTCTTGGCTGCGCCGCGCGTGATGAGGAATTCCTCGCCTGCTTCAACCGCCCGCAGCACGGTGGACAGGTTGGCTTTGGCCTGGGCTACTTGCAGGGCCTGCATGGCGGCCTCCTAGCTGGTGATATGACTTGATTGACCATTATAGTCAAGTTGGTTCACCTGTCATTCGCAACAGCCGGAGTTGGCCTGGGTTTGGTTCTGCCTTTCCGCCGGGGCAGAGGTGGGAGGTACTAGCCGTGCGGGCGCCTCAGGTTCCTTACCGGGTGGTGGAAACAGGGTTTTACAGGGTGGAAACTAGTAGGTAGCGCTCCAGACCCGGGGACGCGCGACAATGGACATCGACAGGAAGGCTGCAGGGCAGATGAATCAAGTCTCAGTGGTGGCGGTAGGACCAGAGCCGATCACAGTGGACCAGGTGGTGGCTGTGGCCCGCCATGGCGCCAGGGTCGAGTTGACCGCGGCAGCTCTCGGTGCCCTCCAAGAAGGGGCGGACCTGATTGCCGGGCTGGGCAGCGACCCGGCGGCGCACTACGGCGTCTCGACCGGTTTTGGCGCCCTGGCAACACGCGAGATCGCGGCGGGGGACAGGGCAGCCCTCCAGGCGAATGTGGTGCGCAGCCACGCCGCCTCCACCGGTGCGGAGGTGGACCGCGAGGTGGTCCGCGCCATGATGCTGCTGCGCCTTAGCACGCTGGCCACCGGGCGGACCGGGGTGCGCCCGGCCACGGCGGTGGCCTACGCCGGCCTGCTCAACGCCCACATCACGCCCGTGATCGGCGAATACGGCTCACTGGGCTGTTCAGGAGACCTGGCGCCCCTGGCCCACTGCGCCCTGGCCCTGATGGGCGAAGGCCAGGTCCGTGACGCGCGGGGCCACCTGATCGATGCCGCCCAGGCCCTGGCGGCGGCCAACCTGTTACCGGTCCGCCTGACCGAAAAGGAAGGCCTGGCGCTGATCAACGGCACCGACGGCATGCTGGGCATGTTGATACTGGGCCTGCAGGACTTGGCGGGCTTGTGGGACACGGCCGATGTCGCGGCAGCCCTGTCGGTGGAGGCCACGGCCGGGCATGCCGGGCCGTTCCAGACCCACCTGCAAGTGCTGCGGCCCTACCCCGGGCAGACCGAGTCAGCCCGCAACATGGTGCTGACACTGCGCGGCTCCGGCATTATCGACCACCTCCAGGCTGAGGCGGCGGCCCGGGTGCAAGACGCCTACTCGCTGCGCTGCGCCCCCCAAGTGACCGGGGCGGCCCGCGAGGTCCAACGCTTCGCCAACGGCATTGCCGCCATCGAACTGGTCAGTATCATCGACAACCCGGTCATCACCCATCTGGGGACGCTCGAATCGAATGGCAACTTCCACGGCGCGCCGGTCGCGTACGCCCTGGACATGCTGGCCATCCCGGCGGCCGATGTCGCCTCGATGAGCGAGCGGCGCACCGACCGGCTACTGGATGTGGCCCGCAACCACGGCCTGCCGGCCTTCCTGGCGGCTGATCCCGGCCTACATTCCGGGCTGATGATCGCCCAGTACACGGCGGCCGGCGCGGTCAGCGAGTTGAAGCGGCTGGCCGTGCCGGCCTCGGTCGATTCGATTCCGTCATCGGCCAAGCAGGAAGACCATGTCTCGATGGGCTGGGCGGCGGGCCTCAAGCTACGCCGCGCCATCGACGCCTTGGGCCGTGTCCTGGCGATTGAGATCATGGCCGCCACCCGGGCCATCGAACTGCGCGCACCCCTCAAACCCGGCGCCGCCGCCCGGCGGGTGCTGAAGCTGCTGCGGCCCACCGTGCCAGGCCCCGGCCTGGACCGCTACCTGGCCCCCGAAATCGACGCCGTCTACGCCCTGGTCCGCGATGGGGCGGTGGCACGGGCGGCGCTGTCTGGACCAATCAGTGGGGCCACCGGCCCCGACCCGGCCGGCAACGAGGCCGGCCCTAGCCTGTGAAGGAGAACCAATGATTGGAGCACGCCCGGTGCGGGCGCCCCGCGGCACCACGTTGACGGCCAAGTCATGGCAGACGGAGGCGCCACTGCGGATGTTGATGAACAACCTGGACCCGGAGGTGGGCGAACACCCCGATGACTTGGTGGTTTATGGCGGCTCCGGCCGGGCGGCCCGTAGTTGGGCCGCCTTTGACGGCATTGTGGCCGCCTTGCGGGACCTCGAAGCGGATGAGACGCTGCTGGTGCAGTCCGGCAAGCCGGTGGGGGTCTTCCGGACCCACGAATGGGCACCGCGGGTCCTGATCGCCAACTCCAACCTGGTGGGGGACTGGGCTACCTGGCCGGAGTTCCGCAGGCTGGAGGCGGCCGGGCTGATCATGTATGGCCAGATGACGGCCGGTTCGTGGATCTACATCGGCACCCAAGGCATCCTGCAGGGCACCTATGAGACGTTTGCCCAGGTGGCCAAGAAACGTTTTGGTGGCTCGCTCAAGGGCACCTTGACGCTGACCGCGGGGGCGGGCGGCATGGGCGGCGCCCAACCGCTGGCCGTCACCCTGAATGAGGGCGCCGTGCTGATTGTCGACGTGGACGAATCCCGCCTGGCCCGGCGGGTGGAGCACGGCTACCTCGATGAGTACCACACGGACTTGGACACGGCCCTGGCGCGCGCGGTCGAGGCCAAACAAGCCGGCCTGCCCCGTTCGGTGGGTCTGGTGGGCAACGCCGCCACCGTCTACCCCGCATTGTTGCACCGGGGGGCACCCATCGACGTAGTGACCGACCAGACTTCCGCCCATGACCCGTTGATGTACCTGCCGGAGGAAGTTGGCGTGGCCGAATGGCACCAACGGGCGGCCAGCGACGAGGCTGGCTTCACCAAACTGGCCCGGGCCTCGATGGCCCGCCAGGTGGCCGCCATGGTGGGTTTCCAAGACGGCGGCGCGGAGGTCTTCGACTACGGCAACTCGATCCGGACGGAGGCGGAACTGGGCGGTTGCGAGCGGGCCTTCGAGTTCCCTGGTTTTGTGCCGGCTTACATCCGCCCTCTGTTTTGCGAAGGCAAGGGGCCCTTCCGCTGGGCCGCCCTGTCCGGCGACCCGGCGGATATCGCCGCCACCGACCGGGCCATCCTGGACCTGTTTGGGCAGGACCCGGCCCTGCGCCGCTGGATCGAGGCAGCCGGCCGCCTGGTGCATTATCAGGGCCTGCCGGCCCGGATCTGCTGGCTGGGCTACGGCGAACGCCACCGGGCCGGGCTGCGCTTCAACGAACTGGTGGCCAGCGGGGAGATCTCCGCACCAATCGTGATTGGCCGGGACCACCTGGACGCCGGTTCGGTGGCCTCGCCCTACCGTGAGACCGAGTCGATGCGGGACGGCTCAGACGCGATCGCGGATTGGCCACTGCTGAACGCGCTGCTCAATACCGCCAGCGGCGCCACCTGGGTGTCGATCCACCACGGCGGCGGCGTTGGCATTGGCCGGTCGATCCACGCCGGGCAGGTGGTGGTGGCGGACGGCACCGAGCTGGCCGCCCAGAAGATTGCACGAGTCTTGTTGAACGACCCGGGCACGGGCGTGATGCGCCACGCCGATGCCGGCTACGAGCGGGCCATCGCGGTAGCCCACGACCGAGGCATCAAGTTGCCGTTGCTGGACCTGGCGGCAACCCAGGGGTAGGGCGATGGAGTTCTGGGCCGGGCAGGCGGTTGTGGGCGGCACCTTGCTGGAGCGGGTGTCGTTCGCGGCCGATGCCGCGGGGCTGGTCAGCCACTTCGAGGCGGGCACGGACCCAAGGCCCGGCGCCACCCGCTTTGGCCTGATCGCGGCCGGCCTGGGCAACGCCCATTCGCATGCCTTCCACCGCCGGCTGCGGGGGCGCACCAACGGCGGCGGTGGCGACTTCTGGCGTTGGCGCGAGGCGATGTACCGGGAGGCGGCGGCGCTGACGCCGGACAGCTATGAGGACCTGGCCGAGCGCGTGTTCTGCGAGCTGCTCGCCGGGGGCTACACTGCGGTGGGCGAGTTCCAATACATCCACCACCGGCCGGATGGCCGGCCCTACGAACAGCCCCACGCCATGGAGATGGCGCTGGTCAGGGCGGCCCAAAGGGCGGGCATCCGGTTGGTGCTGTTGGACACATGCTATTTGGCAGGCGGAATCGGGCGGCCATTGGAGTCCGCGCAGGCCCGGTTCAGCGATGGCACTGCGGAGGCCTGGCTGGACCGGCTGGCGGGTTTACGCCAGGCCGTCACGGCCGCCGTTGGCGTGTCCCCGGCCGGGGAGGGCGAAGCGGCTCCGGCCGAGGCCCCGGCCGGGGACAACGCCGCCAAACCGCCGCCGGCCACCCAAACGAGCCCCAGCTTGGTGACCATCGGCGCCGCCGTCCACTCGGTGCGGGCCGTCCCTCGCACGGCCTTGGACACCATTGCGGCCGGCTTGCCGCAGGATCTACCGCTCCACATCCACCTGTCGGAACAACCAGCTGAGAATCAGGCCTGCCAGGTGGCCTACGGCCTGACCCCGGCCGCCTTGCTGGCTTATCACGGCTTGCTGTCGCCCCGCACGGCGCTGGTCCACGCCACCCACCTGGCCGCGGCCGATTTCGACCTGCTGGTGCAACACGGCTGTCCCGTGGTTATGTGCCCCGGCACCGAGGCAGATCTGGGGGACGGCATCGGCCCGGCCGCCCAACTGGCCCAGGCTGGGGTGGGGCTGGCGATCGGTTCGGACCAGAACTTGCGCGCCGATGGCCTGGCCGAACTCTGCTGGCTGGAGTACGGCCAGCGCTTGGCTACCGGCCGGCGCGGCCTGTTCACGCCGGGGGAGTTGTGGCGCATTGGGCAGGCTGGCGGCTACGGCGCCTTAGGCCTGGCCGCGCCGCTGACGCTGGGCGGGCCGTGTGACTTCTTCGAACTGGATCCCACCACGGCGCGGGCGGCCGGGGCGGAGCCGCTGGAACTGGTGCTGGTGGCCGGCCCGGGCGAGATCCGCCGGGTCGTGGTGGGCGGCCAGGTGAGGCGGCCATGAGCGCGGGGGCCGGCCGGGCTGACAAGAACCAGGTGACCGTGCTGCGAGGCATCGGCGAGCTGGTCACCAACGCCGCCAGCAGCGCCCCGGACGACTTGGGCTTGGTGTCCGATGCCGTGTTGGTGCTGCGTGGCGGGCGGGTCGAGTGGGCCGGTCCGGCCGGGGCGGCGGCCGCCCCCACGCCGCGGGCCGGTGACCTGGACCTGCGCGGCGCAGCCGTCATACCCGGCCTGGTCGATTCCCACACCCACCTGGTCTTTGCTGGCGACCGGGCGGCCGAGTTCGAGGCCCGCCAAGCTGGCCGGCCCTACAGCGCCGGCGGCATCGCGACCACCGTCCAGGCGACCAGGGCGGCGTCCGATGGCGCTCTGAGGGCCGCCCTGGCCCGGCAGGTGGCGCAAGCCCGGGCTCATGGCACCACCACCTTGGAAATCAAGTCCGGCTACGGCCTGACCGTGGCCGATGAAGCCCGCAGTTGCCGCCTGGCGCACGAGTTCACCGACGAGGTGACCTTCCTGGGGGCCCATGTGGTGCCCTCCGAATACCAGGCGAACCCGGCCGGCTATGTCGACCTGGTGACCGGCCCCATGCTGGAAGCCTGCCGGCCCTACGCCCGCTGGATCGACGTCTTTTGCGACCAGGGGGCCTTCAGCGAGGTCCAGGCTGAGCGCATTTTGCGGGCTGGCGCGGCGGCCGAACTGGGTTTACGGCTCCACGCGGCCCAACTGGCCCCCAGCGGCGCGGTCCGGCTGGGCGTCCGGTTGGGCGCGGCGGCGATCGACCACTGCACGTTCCTGGAAGACGCCGATGTCGCCGCCTTGGCCGGCTCCCAGACCGTGGCCACGCTGCTGCCCGGGGCCGAGTTCTCCACCCGCCAGCCCTATCCTTCCGGCCGGCGGCTGATCGACGCCGGGGTCACCGTGGCGCTGGCCAGCGACTGCAACCCCGGCTCCAG
>JAISTN010000405.1 GCA_031272565.1 Bifidobacteriaceae bacterium | reverse complement strand
CCAGGGCGCCCAGGGCTTCGTCCCAGTCCTCGTAGCCGCCGCCGGGCCAGCGGCGCTCCAGCCAGGAGAAGTCCCACATGGCGATGGCGATGGGCGCTGTGAGGTCGGCGAAGGCTCGCTGCTTGGTCATGGTGGCCTCCTTGCCAGTTTCCGAAGAGGGGTCGAGGTTGGTGCGGGTTACGGGAGGTTACGGAAGGTGACACGGAACCGTCCCCCGGAAACCCTGTAACCTCAACGTAGCCCCGATTCTGATCCTATTGCCTGCCTCCCATCCGCAGGGCGACCGCCGGGTCCGGATTGCGTCCGCCTGGTCAGGTCCAAGGGTCAAGAACGGTCAAGCCAGGGAAGCGAGTGAAGTCGGCTTCATTGCGGGTCACCAATGTCAGCCCGTAGACGGCGGCAGTGGCGCCGATTAAGGAATCGAGCACGGGTGCGGGATCAGGCACGTGGACGGCCGCGGCCAGGCGCGCGGCCGGTTGGCGCAGGTCAAGGATGCGCCCGGCGAAGGCTACTCCGGCGAGCTGGTCCAGCCAGGTTCGCAGCGCTTGTCCCTGTATAGGGTCGCGCCGCTCAAGCCGCAGCGTGCCGACCTCAAGTTCATGCAACGTCACCACGCTGATGTACTTGTCTCGGTTCCTGACGGAGGCATCCCAGGCCGCTAGCCCGGGGTTGGCGCGAGGTCCACGGCGCAACTCCGAAATTGTGACGGTGTCCAGCAGAAACATGGGCTTACCCCAGGTCCGGATAGACCGCGACTTCACGTGTTGGCAGGTTCATCTCAATGTCAGATGTGTCCGGCAACCCCAGCATGATGCCGCAGCGGTCCTCGAAGGCCAGGTTTGGCGTGTGCCCGTCAGTCGGCAATACAGCCCGGGCCAAGATGTCGCGGGCCTCTGCCTCCATTGACCTGGCGTGCTGGGCCGCGAGCAACCGAAGGGCGTCTTTGACGCCCGGTGCTAGATCGCGCACCAGGATAGTGTCAAGGCTCATTGGCGCCCTTCCCTAGGTATGGCTATCACTGCTATCAATGCTATCACTCGCCCGGGCGACATCGGCCGCCAGGTGCGGGTAGTCGTCGATGTGCACGGCGTCGTAACCGCGCTCGGCCAGGGCACCCAGGGCTTCGCACCGGTCTTCGAACTAGCCACCCGCCGCCCTGCCGCCAGGACCTGCTCCGGCACCGACTCAGGCGGCCCAGCCCCGGCCAACACGTAGAACTGCAATCACTCCGGCGGACCGCCCCACGCGGGATGCAACGAGCGGGTTGAGGTATAGGCTGGGAAACGTTTACAAGGGCGGCCCGAGGGGCGCCCGCGCGGCATCGACACAAGGCAGTGAAGCACATGGGCGCCACCAAAGGCATCGGCATAATCGGCACCGGCAACATCTTTGGCCAGTATTACGACACGATCGCGCAACTGGACTACGTGGACCTCAAGGCGGTGGCCGATGCCGACCCAGCCCGCGCCCAGGCCGTCGGCCAGCAGTACAGCCTGCCGGCCGTCAGCCTCGACAAACTGCTAGGGGACCCCGCCATCGACCTGGTCATCAACCTGACCCCGCCCGCTGCCCACGTCGCCGTGGACCGCCAGATCATCGCGGCCGGCAAACACGTCCAATCGGAAAAGCCCCTGGCCCTGAGCCTGGCGGAAGGCCAGGCCCTGCTGGCCGAGGCCGCCCGGGCCGGTGTCCAGGTGGGCTGCGCCCCGGACACCTTCCTGGGCACCGGCCTGCAAACCACCATCAAGGCGATCCAAGACGGGCGCATCGGCACGCCGTTCGCCGCTGCCGCCCTGTGGGGTGGCCCCGGCCCTGAACCGTGGCACCCTAACCCCCAATTCTTCTATCTGCCAGGTGGCGGGCCCATCTTGGACATGGGTCCCTACTACGTCACCGCGCTGGTGACACACCTTGGCCCGGTCAAGTCGGTGCTGGCGCGCAACCTGGCCTCGGACCGCCCGCGAGTGGTCGGCTCCGGCCCCCTGCAGGGCACGCCGCTGCGAGTCGAAACCCCCACCTCTGCCGCCGCCATCCTGGAGCACCACAACGGCGCCCTCAGCACGGTCACCCTCAGCTTCGAAACCTGGGCCAGTGGCAACCAACTGCTGGAAATCTACGGCACGGCCGGCACGCTGCAATTGCCAGACCCGAACTGGTTCAGCCTCAAGGGCAAGATATTCGAGGCGGACGGCCCGGGCGAGTGGGTGGAACTGGCCGACTCGGCCGGCTTTGTCGATTCCGGCCGCGGTATCGGCGCCGCCGAACTACTCCGGGCGGTCCAGGCCGGCCGCACCCCGCGCACCTCCGGCTTGTTGGCCCTGCACGTGGCGGAAATCCTGTTCGCCATCAACACGGCCCAGCCTGATGACGGCCCAATCGCGATGACCACTCGGCCGGAAGTGCCCGCCGTGGTCCCCCTGGGGGCGGATGTGGCCACGGTCTGAGCTGCTGGCTGGCCGGTGGACCAGGCCGCCATCGGACATCTGAGGCCGCCGATGCCGCCCGATGCCGCCCCGGCCGTTCGCTGCCCTGGCTGGCTGCCCGGGCCGGTATCGGGCACCAAGCGCCGCCCGGTGCCGCCCAGGCCGCCCGGTCCACCTTGGGCCGCCAGCCCACCGGCCGGTCTGTAGGCTTGATCCATGGAAGCAACGCCGCCCCCGGTCCCCGGTCCCCAAGCTGACCCCACCCGCACCAA
Source organism: Bifidobacteriaceae bacterium (assembly GCA_031272565.1). Lineage (GTDB taxonomy): Bacteria > Actinomycetota > Actinomycetes > Actinomycetales > WQXJ01 > JAISSX01. Next base: position 91 of record JAISTN010000405.1, on the reverse strand, counting down.
ACCGCCCAAACTGTCCACCAAGGCCTACAACCGGGAACTACGCCGCTTGCAAGCCGAACTGGTCACCATGCAGGAATGGCTGCGCCGCGAG
>JAISTN010000394.1 GCA_031272565.1 Bifidobacteriaceae bacterium | reverse complement strand
GGGAGGGCCGGTCCCGGCCGGTGGCGGTGTTCGTCTAAGAGGCGCCATCGGCCACGGCTGTAGCTGGCCCACAAGCCGATGCCGCAGACTTTGGACCCAGGCGCTGGGCCGTGGCGGGTAGCGGCGTCAGTAGGCTCTTCAGCGAACCCTCAGTCCCCCAAGTCAACCGGAGGCCCACGTCATGGCGATCACCGCCGTTGCCCCCAAGCCCGTGTTCGCTGACCTGGCCGGGCGGTCCCGCCTCAAGGACGCCGCCGCCATCGGGCTGGGCGCCGCCTGGGTGGCGGCCCTGGGCCAAGTGTCGATTCCCCTGGGTTTCACGCCGGTGCCACTGTCTTTGGGGACCTTCGCGGTGTTGACCGCCGGGACGGTGCTGGGGGCCCGGCGGGCGGCCCTGTCCATGGTCTTGTTCCTGGCGGCGGGGCTGGCGGGGGCGCCGGTCTTTGCCGGGGGAGCGCACGGTCTGGGTGTGCCCACGTTGGGCTACTTGGTGGGCTATGTGGCGGGCGCCGGTCTGGCCGGTTGGGCGGCCTCCCGCGGGGCTGACCGCAAGGTGGCGCCGTCACTGGGCGTGATGGCGGCGGCATCGGCCACCGTCTATGTGTTGGGCGTGCCCTACCTGGCGTGGGTGGCGGACCTGTCGGTGCGTCAAGCCTTGATGGCCGGCCTGGTGCCCTTCCTGGTGGGCGACGCCATCAAGGTGGTGGCCGCCTCGGCCTTGTTCCCGGCCGCCTGGAAACTGGTGGGCCACCTGCTTGAGCGGTAGGTATCAGGCCCGGGACCGGGCGGGCGCGGCATACTGGTGGTATGAGCAGCGCTCCGGATGGCCTCAGCGTGTTCCTGCCTGGCGTGGTTCACTGGAACGATGAGAAGGAACGGCGCAACAACGACATCCATGAATACGTGGTGGACGCGCCGCCCTTTGACACGTTCTTGGATGCCGGTGTGATTGACCTTTCGCCCAGCCCGCAGCCGGCGGCGGTGCTGCCGGCACCACCGGCGGTGGAACGGGGCCCGGCCCGCCGCGGTGAACAGGTCTGATGCCGGTGTGACGTCGCTCACGCCGCGAGTTTGAAGCGGTTGTGATGTCGGTCACGGGCTGAGCACGAATTGACGCCATCCGTGCTGCCTGGGCGCCTACAGTCAGTCTTGTCGATTGTCTATGAGGGGGCCCCTCGGACCTAGTTGTCCGGGGGGCTCAGTCATGGTTGGGCGGTGTGGTTGCCGCGGCGGCGCGGCCGGGCATCGTTGCAGCTAGCGGCATCACTAGACTGTAGGACCGTGTTACGTGTCGACTCTCTAGCAGACTTCCCTGATGGCGCCGGTCCCAGCGTTGTGACCCTTGGCAACTTTGACGGTATGCACCTGGGCCACCGGTTGCTGGTGGCCACGGTGGTGGAGCGGGCCCAGGCCGGCGGCGCCCGGTCGGTGGTGGTGACCTTCGATCCGCACCCCCTGTCGGTGCACCGGCCTGATGGCGCACCGGTTCAACTCCAGTCCCTGGCCGACCGCCTGGACGCCTTGGCAGCCCTGGGCGTGGACATCGTCCTGGTGGTGCCCTACACGCTGGAGTTCTCGCAGCTCACCCCGGAGCAGTTTGTGCGCCGCTACCTGGTCGAGGCGATGCACGCCACCGAGGTGGTGGTGGGGCAGGACATCCGCTTTGGGGCGGGCAACTCGGGCGACCTGGCGACCATGCAGGCTCTAGGCCAGCGCTTCGGCTTCACGGTCACGGCCTTGAACGATCAAGGCGATCCGGAGGATCACAGCCTGCGCCGGTGGTCGTCATCGGGCGTCAGGGCCGCCCTGGCCGATGGCGATGTGGGGCAGGCGGCCCGCATTTTGGGCCGCTACCATCAGGTCCGCGGCCGGGTGGTGCCGGGCGACAAACGCGGCCGGCAACTGGGTTTCCCTACCGCCAATCTGGGCGGCGAGGTCACTGGGTTGATCCCGGCCGATGGCGTCTACGCCGGCTACCTGATCCGGGACGGCCTGCCGGCCGGCGCGCCGGATCGCCGCCTGCCGGCCGCCATCTCGGTGGGCACCAACCCGACCTTCGATGGCGCCGAAAGGCGGGTGGAAGCACACGCCATCGGGCGCAAGGACCTAGACCTTTATGGGGAAGATGTGACGGTCGAATTCTGGGAGCGTTTGCGCCACACCCTGGCCTTTACCACCACCGAAGCCCTGGTGACGCAAATGCGCGATGATATCCAGGCCGCCGCCCGCGTCCTCCAAGCCCGCGCCTAACCACCAGCGCCCGCGGTTGCGTTGGAGCTGGTCAGACCCATCATTGGCTGACTTCATGGTTGGCCCGGGGATGTCACAGACTCGGCTTCTGACCGACCTGCCGTCAATCATCCAAGCGCGCCACTCGCCTCCGGCCCGGCCTATTCGTTAAGGAAGGGGCGCGGTCACTGGCGAGCGACCGCGCCCCTGCGTGGGTGATCTTTGAGTGGGCTAGCCGACGCCCAGCAGCTTGATGCCGTAGGTGAACATGGCCGTGGTGACCAGGAAGACGCTGACAATGGCGATCAGGAAGCCCGCCTTGTTCATCTCGTTGATCGACACCATGCCGCTGGAGTAGGCCACGGCGTTAGGTGGCGTGCCGGCCGGCATCATGAAGGCGCAACTGGCGGCCATGGCCACCGGGATGGCCAGGAAGACCGGGCTTTGGCCGATGTCAACAGCCATCAGGCCGAAGATCGGCACCAGCACCGAGGCGGCGGCCGTGTTGGACATGAACTCGGTGATGATCCAGGTTAGGGCGCAGCAGATCAGCAACAAGACGAACACCGGGATCGAGCCGATGCCCTTGGCTTGGGCGCCAATCCACTCAGCCAAGCCGGAGTTGTCCACCTGGGCGGCCATCGACAGGCCGCCGCCAAACAAGTACAGGATGCCCCAGGACAGGCCGCGCAGATCCGGCCAGGTCATCAGGC
>JAISTN010000385.1 GCA_031272565.1 Bifidobacteriaceae bacterium | reverse complement strand
AGAATCCGGGAGCGAGGCCGCCGCGCTTGCCTACCACCAGGCCGACAAACCGACCGGCGGCATCGAACACGTCGTTGCCGACACAGGCCAAGAGATGCGCGGCCCCAACCTCACCCGGTGCGGCAGGGTTGGCCTCCAGGCTAGCCCCGGGCATTAGGTGGTCTGACACGCCATAGGGCGGCAGCGGGTCACCCACGTGGCAACCGATGGTTATGCCGCCGTTGCCCGGTAGGGGCTGGAACCGGCCCATGGCGTCGGCCCCCACCGAATGATCGATTCGAGGGGGCGCTACGAAGGCACGCACTGATACCTGAACCAGTTCGGCCCGGTTGTCCTTGCGGCTCATGGGGACACCTCCTTGGGCCATGGGATCAGGTCTTGGATGGCTGCGCCTGGGTCATCGACCAGGTCGAACGCCTCCGTTGGCCCGTTCAGCAGTGTCACCATGCCGATGCCGTGGCCGCCGCCGGCTGACGTACCGTGGACCAGGCAACCGATAGCCAGACCGCCGGCCCGGACCGAGCGGCCAAAGCGGTGGTCCGCTCCTTCCAAGGCCACAACTGCCCCGAACCGCAGGGCGTTCAAGGCCGGCGCCCAGGGGCCGTACTTGGCTTCCAGGTCGATGTTGAAACTGTGCCCTGGCATGCCGAGGCCGGCTTCGGCGGCTACGGCCGGCAGTGTCAGCGCCACTCCAACGCGAACCCTCCCGTCCCCAGTCAGCGAGACCAGGGTCTCCAGCAGACCGGGCGAGCAGGAAAGAACGGTCACGCTGGGGGCCGATTCGATGGCCAATGCTGTGCCCACCGCGTCCACCGTGACGGTATCGCCTGGTTGCAGCCGGTCGGCAACGCTCGGAGCGAAGGCGGCCAACACGTGTCCGTGCTTCCCATACACCACGCCGAAAGCCCCCACAGCCGGACCTGACCGAACCGTCACCGAATTGCCCACGCAGGCCAAAGCCTGCAGGGCAGCCTGGGCGGCGGGATCGGCACAACCTAGGGAAGCGTGGGGCTCCAGGTGGTCTGACACCCAACCGCCGGCCGGGCCGGCAAACCAGTCCCCCACCGCGACCCCGCCCTGTCCGGGCAGCACCGCGAGCGAACCGTCGGGTCGAACCACCGTGTTGGCCGCGGCATCGGCAATGGTGGCGCTTAACCGGATGGTGGGCAGTTGGGCGGCATTAGTGGCCAGGCTCACGTGGCTTCACCCCATGCCATCGAATCGCTGGGACGGAAAACGTTGCTCAGTGGCCGCCCATCCAGCCAGCGATACAGGTTGTCGATGAACAGGTCAGTTATCTTGCCGTTCTCACTGGCCACAGTGGAGGCCGAATGTGGGCTGATCAGAACGTTGGGCAGGTCCCATAGCGGGGAATCGGCTGGTAGAGGTTCTTCTTCGGCCACGTCGATAACGGCGCCGCCCAGATGGCTGGAGGCTAGGGCTTCGACCAAAGCCGGCTGGTCCACCACAGGGCCGCGGCCAATGTTCACCAGATAGCCACCTGGTGGCATGGCCGCCAGTTCAGCCGCCGCGATGAGATGGTAGGTCTCAGGTGACAGGGGACAGGCCAGAACAATTGCGTCGGTTTCGCGCAGCGCCTCTTTCAACTGTCCCAAGGGCAGTGCTGGTTCAGTGCCCGATGACGGCGGCCGCGGGTGGCGCGAAGCCGTGCGGACTGAGGCGCCCAGGCCTGTCAAGTACCGGGCCGTTGCTGTACCCACCTGGCCGGTCCCCACCACCAGCACGCGCAGACCTTCAATCGACCGGGCGGTGTAGCGCTCCCAACGGTGTTCGGCCTGGCGGGCGCGCAGCAGTGGGACTTGTTTGACCAGGTAGAGCAGGCCAAGGCAGGCGAACTCGGCCAGCGGTGCAGAGTGAACTCCGGCGGCCGTGGTGAAAACGATCTGGCTGTTGATCAGGCCGGTTGCCAACAGGAACTCGCCGATGCCGGAACTGGTTGCCTGTATCCAGCGTAGGTTGGGTGCCGTCGCCGGTAGCGCTGCCGGGTCGCGCCAGTCGAAATCGAAGGCGACATCCGCCTGGGCCAACAGTTCGGTCCAGGCTGCCTCTTGCTGGGCCGTCAGCGGCCGGCGGATGCCGTTGTGATCGGCCTGATAACGCGGCGTGGGCAACAGATCTGGTGCGTAAAGCACGGTGACCCGCGGGTCAGCCGTCGCGATTCTCTGGACGTGCTCGTCTTCGAGATAGGTGGCAATTAGAACTCTGACCGAACCGGCCGGTTGACTCACGGTTCCTCCTTCCCAGCAGCTTTGGCCACGGTCGGCGCAGCCGCGGCCAACGCCTGTGAATAGGGGTGGGTCAGGCTCGCGATGCCGTCCTTGGCATCGGCGTGCTCAACGATCTCCCCGGCGTACATCACCACAATATGGTCCGCCACATGTTCCACCACGTGCAGGTCATGGCTGATGAACATCACGGTCAGGTGCAAATCCCGCTGCAGCTTGAGCAACAGGTTCAACACCTGGGCCTGGATCGATACGTCGAGGGCGCTGACTGCCTCATCCGCAATCAAGACCACCGGTTCAGCCGCCAGGGCGCGGGCAATGCAGATGCGTTGCCGCTGGCCGCCCGAAAACTCTGCCGGTCGCCGGTGGGCAGCCGACGCGGGCATGCCCACGACATCGAGCAACTCCGCCACGCGGGCAGGCCGCTCCTCACGGGGCCGCAGGTTGTGCACCGACAAGACCTCGGTCAGAGCCGAACCAACCGTCTGGCTGGGGTCAAGGGACGCCATCGGGTCTTGGAAGACGGTTTGGATCAGCCGCCGGTGAGCCCTCAGCTCCTTGCCCTTGAGGCCTTTGGTGTCCTCGCCTTCGAACAGGATTTGGCCCTGGTCAATCGGTTCCAACAGTGCTAGGCAGCGAGCCAAGGTGGTCTTGCCCGAACCGGATTCGCCGATCACTCCTAGCACCTGGCCTCGCCGCAACTCCACGGTGACGTCTTTCAGGGCCGGCCTGGTCAGGCCGCGCCGGCTGGCCGCACCGCGTGCCCGGTAAGTCTTGGTCAGACCGACACCGGCCAGCACCACCTCATGCTGCGTCATGTTGCCCCTCCTCACTTGGCGTCAAGGGGTAGAGACAGCGGACGGTACGGCCGCCTTCGGTCTGTTGGGTGACCACCGGGGTTTCGGTGCAGGCCGGTCTGGCCTGGGTGCAGCGTGACGCGAAAGCGCAAGTGTCACCCGGCGGTGGCGCCTCGGGCGGCTGGCCGGGGATCGGTTCCAGCGCACCCCGGGGGCGGCTGGCCGGGTCGGACGCCAACAGGCCCTTGGTGTACGGGTGCTGGGGTGTCAGTAGAACCTGCCGGGAAGGGCCCGTTTCCACCAGGCGGCCTGCATACATCACACCGATGCTGTCGCAGGCGCCGGCCACCACGGCCATGTCATGGGACACCAGGATCAGGCTCATGCCGCGTTCCCGCCGCAGCGAATCCAGCAGGTCCAAGATGTCCTTCTGCACCAGGACGTCAAGCGCAGTGGTCGGCTCATCGGCCAGCAGTAGGGCGGGTTGTGAGGCCAGGGCCATGGCGATCAGGATGCGCTGGCGCATGCCGCCCGAGAACTCGTGCGGATAGGCCCGCCAGCGGGTGGACGCTCCTTCGATGCCAACCCGTTCCATCAGGGCGATGGCGGCCTTGCGGGCTTCGGATGGTGTCACGCGTTGGTGGGCCGTCACCACCTGTCCGATGGCGACCCCCACCCGTAGGAGAGGGTTGAGGGCCGACATCGGGTCCTGGAAGATCATGGCCACCTTGGCGCCACGGATGGCCTGCGCCTCGCGGGCCTTCAAACCCAACAGTTCCCGCCCGCCAAGGG
>JAISTN010000350.1 GCA_031272565.1 Bifidobacteriaceae bacterium | reverse complement strand
GTGATCGATGTGGTCACCTTCACGGCGGCCCTCTACGCCCTGTTGCGCTTGCCGCCGATGCCGCCCTTGGACCAGGACGGCCACACGGCCCAGGATGAGGTCAAGGGCTGGCGTTCGGTCATTCAAGGCCTGAAGTTCCTGGGCACGCGGCGCAACGTGCTGATGACCTTCCTGACCGACTTCTGCGCCATGATCCTGGCCTTGCCCCGCTCGGCCTTCCCGGCCATTGCCCTGATTATTCTGGGGGGCGGCGACACCACCGTTGGTGTGCTGGCCGCGGCCATCGCCGTTGGCACCACCGGGGCGTCGATTCTGAGCGGTCCGTTGGGCCGGGTGCGCCGACAGGGCCGCGCGGTGGTGATCTCGGTCGCGTTGTGGGGTGTGGGCGTGGCCGCGTTTGGCCTGGTGCTGGTGCTGGCCGGCCGGACCCGGCCCGATGGCGTGGTCTGGTGGGCCCTGATTCTGGGCGGGCTGGCCCTGGTCTTTGCCGGGGCGGCCGATTCGGTCAGCGCCATCTTCCGCGGCACCATTTTGCAGGTGGCCACCCCGGACGAACTGCGCGGCCGCCTCAATGGCGTCTTCATTGTGGTGGTCACCGGCGGGCCGCGGGTGGGCGAGTTCATCACCGGGATCGACTCCGAATGGCTGGGGGAGGGCTGGGCGGTACTGGCCGGCGGCCTGGCCTGCACCGTGGCGGTGATGGCCCTGTGCCGCTGGCACCCGGCCTTCCTCAAGTACGATTCCCAGCACCCTGTTCCCTGAGCGGGCGGCGTTGGCGCCGGTCATGGCCTGGTGCCCGGTGGCGCTCGCTGGGCGCGGGTGTCAACTGGCCCCACCAAGTAGGCTGGTAGCAGGCGCCAACTGAAGGAGGGAGCGGCGGCGTGACCGATCTGCTCGCCACCACCGAGATGTACCTGCGCACCATCCTTGAGTTGGAAGAAGAAGGCTTGACGCCGCTGCGCGCCCGCATCGCGGAACGGATTGGCCATTCCGGTCCTACTGTTTCCCAAACCGTGGCCCGGATGGAACGCGACGGCCTGGTGGTGGTGGAAGAAGACCGCCACCTGCGCCTAACCGGCTTGGGCCGGGTGCGTGCCACCCGGGTGATGCGCAAACATCGCCTGGCGGAACGCCTGCTGCTGGACGTGATTGGCCTGGACTGGGCCCAGGTCCACGACGAGGCCTGCCGTTGGGAACACGTCATGAGCGAGGCCGTTGAACAACGCCTGGTGGAGATTCTGGACCACCCCCACCTGTCACCGTACGGCAACCCGATTCCCGGCCTGGCCGAGTTGGGTGACACCGTCCCGGCCGGCCAGGAGGCCTTCTTGGACGGGGTGGCGTCGTTGCCCGATGTCGTCGCGGCAGGCCAACCGGGCCCGTTCCGGGTGGTGCGTTTGGGCGAGGTGTTGCAGACCGACATCGGGCGGCTGGAACGGTTTGCGGCCGCTGGGGTGAAGCCGGGTGCGGCGGTGTCGGTCAACGTGGGCGGTCCGGGCTTTGTCCTCACCGTGCCGGGTAGCGCCGAGGCCCTGGGGCTTGATGCCGACCTGGCGCGTCACATCTATGTTGCCGTTTGACCGTTAGCGGTAGTTGGTGAACTGCAGGGCGGCGTCGAAGTCCGCCTCCTTGACCAGTTGGATCACGGCCTGCAGATCATCCCTGGACTTGGAGAAGACCCGCAGTTCGTCACCCTGAATCTGGGTCTTGACCGACTTGGGCCCCTCATCCCGGATCAGCTTGGCGATCTTCTTGGCCAGTTCTGAGCTGAGCCCTTCCTACAGCCGGGCCTCGATCCGGACCTCCTTGCCGGATTGGCGCGGTTCGGAAGCGTCGATCGCTTTGAGCGAAACGCCGCGTTTGACCAGTTTGGTCTCAAACACGTCCAGCACCGCCTTGACACGGTCCTCACTGCTGGCAGTCATGATGATCAGGTCCTGGCCGCTCCAGGCGATGGAGGCGCCCACGCCCTTGAAGTCGTAGCGCTGGTGGATCTCCTTGGAGGCCTGGTTCAGGGCGTTATCCACTTCTTGGTGGTTGATCTTGGAGACGATGTCGAAAGACGAGTCTTGAGCCATGGGCACCATACTGCCACGCCTACGGGGCTTGGCCCACGCGATTTCGCGTCAGGGCGCTTGACCTAGTATTGTGGCCTGGCGCTTCAGTCCGGGGGACCGGGCCAGGGCGCACGGCGGGTTGCCCGAGAGGCCAATGGGAGCTGACTGTAAATCAGCCGCGGAATCGCTTCGGGAGTTCGAATCTCTCACCCGCCACCCTGAAGTAGACGGGGCCGCCACGGCGGCCCCTTTGCTTGTCTGCGGTGATTCGCGCCACAGCTAGTCAACTGGTCACCGGGCCGGATTCTGGCTGGCGTTACAGTAGGCTTTGGCCCCTTCGACTCGCCCCGCTGGAAGGATGCCATGCCGAAGCGCGCCGTCTTGCCTGCGTTGCCATCCCAGCCCCCAGCCCCCCACTCCCACCCACGGCCGCACTCACGGCCGCGTCGCCGCCGGGCCTTGACCCTGCTGGCGGCCGTGGCTGCCGTTGCGCTGGCCGTGCCCTGGCTGGGTGGCCGTCCGGCGAGGGGCGCCGATCCATTGCCCATCACCATGGGCTTCGCGGCCGTGGACGCCAACACCGGCGCGCCCATCAGCCGGGCTGCCGCCGGGTCCGGGTTCATGTACCGGGCCCAACTGGGCTGCCTGGTCGCCGGCGGCTGCGGGGCTGGGACGCTGACCGTCACCCTGCCGGGCGACATCGTGCTTGACGGGGCGGTCAACGAGCCACCGGGCCAAGGCGTCAGCGTCACCGTGTCTGGGCCGACCATCACCGTGACCTGGGGCGGCATCATGGAAGGCAACACCACGGTGCTGATTCCGGCGGAGGTGCCGGCCTGGACCAACCACACCGCCAATGCCGGCACCCGCACCGCCACCGCCGTCCTGGCCGCGGACGGCCTGGGGGCCTACGCCCCCACGCGGCTGGAGCAAACCGCCGCGCTTGAACTGAACGTGCCACCGGTCGTTGACGTGACTCTGCAGGGTGTCGCCTGGACCCCAGACACCATGGTGGCGGGCAGCGGGGCTTTGGCCACGTTCGGGGCCACCGCCGTGGTCGAATCTAACGCCGCGGCCAGTTTGACCTGGTCGCTGCCGCTGCGTCTCAACGATGGGCTGTTCCAAGGTTTCGACCTGACGCAAGTCTGGTTCAGCTCCAACCGGGGTGGGGCGGTTGTCACCTTCACCTTGCCGGACGGTTCCAGCCGGCGCTGCGACCTGGCCGCTGGCGCCGTGTCCTGTGCTGTGCCGGCGCCCGGAGCGGTCACGGCCATCGACGTCCAGATGGATGGCCTGCCGGCCGTGGAGGTGGACGCCGGCGGACACCCCACCAATGTGGTGGACAGGACGGTGAGGCTGGTGATCAATGGACGCCTGCGTGACTACCGGCAGGACGATCCATCCCAACCGATCCCACCCGCGAGTTCATCGCAGGCGTTGCTGGAGGGCGGGGTTCAGGTCAGTGCCTCCATCTCCGGAGCCGGTGTCGCCACGCCAGTCAGGCAGGCTCAAGCCTCGGCTGCGGTCCGGCGGCCTCCCGGCAGTCTGGCCACCTCCAACACTTGGCGTACCGCTTCCGGCAACGACGCCTCGGTTTATGGTTCGGGTGAAACATCCGTCAACATCATTGCGGCGGCCAACACTGGCGACAACCTGAGAAGGCTGGCCTTCAGCTACCCCGCAGAGGTCAACCCGAGCTTGTTCGACTACTGGGATCTGGTGGGCGCCCCGGTGGTCGTGTTCCCGCTGGGCGCCACCCGGGCGCTGGTCATCTATGGCTGCCTGATCGGCGGGCAGACCGTCAATTGCGGCACCGACCTGTTGACCAGTTCCGGGGTGGCGACCCCGCCGGCCAATATGGAGCAGGTCTGGACCATAGCGGTCGAATTTGCTGGTTCGATGGGCCCTTCTAGCTGCGACCCGAAGCTGACTGACCTGACCACCTGCACCGAGGCCGGTTCGATTGGCATACCGCTGATGCTGCGGGACACCAACCGGTCCACGGGCGCCACCCTGGGCGGCCTGGCCCCTACCATGGTCGGTTCGGCTGGCTGGGTCGCGGGATTGAGTGAGGCGGGCGATGTGGGTTCGATTGTCGAGGTCACCACCAACCAGGCTGTTGTCCGCTTGATCCCGCCTGACTTGCGCTTGGACATGGACAAGGACATGGGGGACGGCCACAACCTGGTGACCGATCCGGTGACTGGAGACAAGGAAGCGGGCGATTATTGGCTGCCGGGGGCCAGTGCCAACTACCGCCAGCATGCGTTGGACTTCGATGTCATGATGGTTGGCCACCCGGGCGGTGATCCGACCGGTCTGAGGGGTTTCACGCTGACCGATCCCAGGGTGCCGCCCACCGACGTGGCGGCGTTGGCCGGCACGCCGTTTGACTACATCAAGCTGACCTCGCTGCCCACCTGGGCCGCCTGCGAGGACGCCAGCGGCGGGCGGCCCACCATCTGGGGTATCAGGGTCTGGCTCTACGACGGCAGCACCATCACCGAGCAAGCCTGGGCGCCGGGACTGGACCTGGATCAGGTGGTCGGGTTCGCGGTCCACGCGGCAACGGAAGAGGGCAGGCCGTTGGGGGCCAGCGCCGTGTGCGACGTGGGTGGGGCTGAGGTGGCCTTCCGGGACCACCTGCTATCGGATCCCGCCACGGAGGTGACGCCGTCCTTGGGTGTCCCGGCCAGCTCCGTCCTGTTGGCGGTGGGTAACGCGGCCATGGTGGTGGCGGATGGTCCCAGCCCCCTGGCGGCCGAATCGTCTGACGAGCTGTTCCTGGTGGACGGCCGGGCGGCCGGCCTGGCCAAGGACTTCGCGCCTGGGGCTTCGCGCTTTGGCTTGGAAAAGACTGCCGCTGTGACCGCCTTTACCATCGCTGGCGTGGCGGCCGATCAGGGGGCCAGGGCCATCCGGGTGACCGATGGCGGCCCCCGGCGCGACCCGGCCCAGCCGGATTCTTGGGAGGTTTTCAGTTTCACTGGCGCCGCCCGGATTTCACTGGGGCCGGACCAGGCTCTGGAGGTCGAGTTGCTGGACGCCGCCGGCGCTGTCATCTCCACTGGCACCGTGGCCACCGGCAACGAAGGCCTGACCGACCGGCAGGTGGAGGATCCTTCAGACCCGGCCTGGAACGCCGTCACAGCGGTTCAGCGGGCCATCGGCCAGTGGACGCCGGCCTTGAACACGGTCAACTTGGACGGCGTGGCCACTGTACGGGCCACCTTGCGCCGGGCCTCGGACCCGGCCAAGGCCTTGCAGTTGGGGGCGCGGTTCAGTGTTGAGTTGGCGGCCACCTTGCGTAGCCAGGTGCGGGGCGGCGGCGGCGCCATCGGCGGCAGCCCCACCGGTGTCACCTACCGTAACTGGGCCAGCGGTGAGGTTTCGGCCGACGGCTCCACCTGGCAGCCGATGCAGACGTCCGATGGCGCCGGCCTGCCACCCATCGCCGCCATCTACACGGTCTACAAGGCCGAACAGGTTTTTGCCGGGGCCAGCACAACTTGGACCAGCCCCGGCACCTTGGTGGCGCACGATGGCGGCATCAACGTCATGACCGTCACCGCCGCCAACCAGACCGCTTTGGGTGTGCCGGGTGAACCGGATCCCGCCAAGAAGTGGTTGGCCCGGGACAGCCGGGTCGAAGTTGGGCTGGACAAACTGAGCCTGGCGGTGGGATCTGGCGTGTTCAACAACCCGTTCGCGGTGGTTGATTTCGCAGGTCTGGAGGCGATCGAATGCCCGTTCGCGGCCAACCCGGCCATTCCGGAGCCGTATGCGCCCGGCTCGGGCGCACAACGCCTGGCGGGCGTGATCGGCTACCAATTTGCCGACGGCTCCAAGGCGGCGTTCGATGTCACCTGCCGGGAGGCTTCGCTTGAGGCTCTGGCGCCCGATCCAGCCTTGTGGCCTCAAGTGGTGAGCGTGGAGTTGTCCTGGATCAGTCCCACCAGCCCCGGCCAGGTGGGACTGGCCAACCCAGACCGGCCGCAACAGGTCCGGCTGGCTTTCCGGACCAAGCTGCGCCAGACGGTCCGCCAGGGCTATTCGATCCACGCCGAAACCCCCCAAGGCGGCCTGGACATTCTGAAGAGCGGCGAGGTGATCGATGGTTCTTACAGCGTGACCTCAACCCCCCAGGTGGCGGCCGACCGCTTCGACGCCAGCATCCCTGAGGTCCACCCCACGGTGGCTCCGGCCAAGCTGTTCATCGCGGCCCAGGCCTACGGGGTGGCGGCCACCACGGAGGCCACCCCTGACAGCGGCCTGCAGCGTGACCAGTTCCCGGCTGTGACCTGGCGTTTCACAGCCACCAACGCGGGTAACACCGGCGTTGACCGGCTCATGCTGACCACCGATGCCGCGCTGCTGGGCCGGCCGGCCGATTGGACCCCGCCGCGCGACCCGGCCGCCTACGGCGGCCTGGCTCCCGGCGGCATCTTCGACTGCTTCGACCTGACGGGCCTCAGACTGCGCTCCAGCCGCGGCCAAGGGGCCACCGGTCCGGTGCCCGGTCTGACCGCCGTGGTCGCCTGGCGGCTGGATGACGGCACTTGGCAGACGGTCAGCCAGGCGTTGGCCGCCAACGGCCATGAGGCGACGGTGGGTATCGACCCGGCCGTGGCCGCCCGGGTGACGGGCCTGCGGGTTGAGCTCACCAGCCAGGCTGGCCGGGTGGAGGCCGGGCTGGGCTTGACGTTGACGGCCGAGACGGCTCAGCGGGTCTGGCTGCGTTCCGATGGCCAGGTTAGGGCGCCGGGTGACACCTTGGACGTGGCCCAGCCGTGGCAGGTGGGTGGCATGATGGCCGCCGCCGCCGTCCAGGGGGCCAAGGCGGCTCAGTGGGTGGCCAGTCAGGAGACCCAGGTGCGGGCTGTTTATGCCCAGGGCGTGGCTTTGCCGCAACTGGACCTGTTTGTCAAGCGCTACGACGCCGCCGGTGATACGGGCGACCGGATGGCCTTTGCCAGCCCGGGTGACACGGTCCCCTTCTACTTGGTGATCCGGAACGAACCGGCGGCTACGGCCAACTTGGCGTTGCTGCGGCTGGTGGACCGGTTGCCGCCGGAGTTGGTCTACGACGAAACGGCCGGAACGGCCGGCCAGTGGTCGGTTGTCCGCCAGCCTCCGGTACCGCCCGGCACTCGGTGGACGGACCCGGCCCTGGAGCTGCCCAGCGACCTGCCGGGGAGTAGCCCTGACCTGGCCTGGCAGTGGGGTGCGGACCCGCCCCAGATTGCCCCCGGGGAGCGGTTGGTCATCAGGCTACCGCTGCGCCTGGCCGATGGCGTGGCGGCCGGTGCCAGAATCAGCAACCTGGTGGAACTGGTGGCTCCGGCGGCCGGCGGCGGCCGGTCGCGTTGCGCCCCCAGCGCCGCCCAGCCGGACGCCGCCTGCATGGCCGGCGGTAACGTGCTGGTGACCGTTCTGCAAGCCACCGGGGTCAGGGCCGTCAAGCGGGTTACGGTGGCTGACCGGGCCGGCCCTGCGACGCAGGCTTGGGAGACGGTACCGGGGGCTTGCGCCGCGCCGCCGGCCTGGGACGGCACCTGGGCCAGTGGCCGCTGCGCCATCGCCACCGAGCCTGGGTCGCGGCTGACCTATCAGCTAGTCCTGTATAACTCCGGCAATCAGCCGCTGGACCAACTGCGCTGGGCGGACGAACTGCCGATGCCGGGGCGCACCGGCACGGTGATGGCGCGGGAGGCGGCCTCGGCCTGGGGTGTGGAGTACGTGGCCGGTTCGCTGCGCTTGGTCACCGGTGTGGGCGGGCGTGATGACCCGGTGGTCAGCTTCCGGTATTCGCCGGCTGAGAACGCCTGCAGCATCTTGGACGCCACGGCCGGCGCTAACACCTTGACCTGCCAGGGCTTTGCTGCAGCCCAGGCCGCTCCCTCACGCGCCATCGGCGGCACGGTCGGTTTCCCACCCGGCCAGCCGCTGGCGGGGGGCGAGTTTGTGGTGCTCGAGTGGGAAGCCAAGGTGCCGCTGCGCCACCCCAGCTTGGGGGACGGGCCGGGTGATTGGTCCCTGGCCTGGAATTCGGCTGCTGTCACCGGCAGCGAGGTGGGCGGGCTGTTTTGGTTGGGTGCCATGGAATCGACCGTGGCCGGGGCCCACGTGACGGTGGAGCCGCCGCCTTCCACCCCGCCGCCTACCTCCGCCCCGCCAAGCGGGTCGCCACCGCCCACCGAGCCCAGTGACCGGCCCAGCCTGCCATCCCGCACACCAACCGGTTCGGGGGGGGCCACCGCGCCTAGCCAGCCCGCCAACCGGACCTTGCCGCCGGGGACGCCGTCTTCGCCCGCCCCCGGCGCTGGCCTGGGGGTGACCGGTACGCCGGTGGCGAACGGTGTGCTGCTGGCATTGGGCCTGGTCGCATTGGGCGGCGCCCTGGTGGCCCGGCGCCAACGCCGGCGGGTGCTCTAGCCCCCGTCGGCCGGGGGATTGGTCAGGGTTGGCCTGCGGCGACGGGCCGGCGGCCATCGGCCGGACCGTCCCGGCACCTTGGACCAGTCTCCGGGGCGCCACCGGCCCCTCCCGCAGTGCTTGATGTGCCACCTCGCCTGCGGGAGGGGCCCCTTGCTGGGCGGTCCGGGATTACCGAATCTGGACGGGGCTCGTGTAATCTCTGTTGGGCTGCCCCGATAGCTCAGTCGGCAGAGCGTCTCCATGGTAAGGAGAAGGTCAAGGGTTCGATTCCCTTTCGGGGCTCCAC
>JAISTN010000348.1 GCA_031272565.1 Bifidobacteriaceae bacterium | reverse complement strand
GGGTGACAGGCTCAAGGCTGTCAACGTGGTGGTGTTCAAGGTCGAGGTCCAGAATGCCGGCGGTACGGATGCGGCCGGAAATCCGATCCCCGAGTCGCTGGTGACCGGTTCAGGCGAGGGCCTGGTCCTGTCCGGCGGCAAGGCCATCGAGGTGGACTGGTCCAAGGAGTCCCATAACACCCCCATGGTGTTGAAGACCAAGGACGGCAAAGCGGTCAAGCTGGCCCCGGGCAACACCTGGTTTGAGGTCATGCCCGTGTCGGGTGGTAGCTGGACTATTTCTTAGGCCAGGGCTAGAGGATCTGCTTGCGGAAGGGCGCCCAGTTGGGCGGGCGGTGCTGCAAGAAAGCATCCCGGCCTTCCGCGCCTTCGGCCGTGCCGTAGGCCAGGCGGGTGGCCTCGGCCGCGAACATCTGCTGGCCTGCCAGGCCGTCGTCTGCCAGGTTGAAGGCAAACTTGAGCAGCCGGATGGCTTGGGGTGACTGGGCGGCAATGGTTCTGGCCCAGTTGATGGCGGTGGCTTCGACCGCGGCGTGGTCTACCGCCTGGTTGATGGCGCCCCACTGTTCGGCCTGCTCGGCGCTGTATTCGCGCGCCAAGAAGAAGATCTCGCGGGCCCGCTTCTGGCCCACCTGCCGGGCCAGCAGGGCCGAACCGTAGCCGGCGTCAAACGATCCCACCGTGGCGTCGACCTGCTTGAAGCGCCCATGCTGGCGGCAGGCCACGGTCAGGTCTGACACCACGTGGAGCGAGTGGCCGCCGCCGGTAGCCCAGCCGTCCACCACCGCGATCACCACTTTGGCCATGGTCCGGATCAGGTGCTGGGCTTCCAGGATGTGCAGCCGGCCGGTTCCCGGTTGGGTGCCGGGTGTTGCCTCGGTCGCTTGGTCCGCGCGGTCGGCAGCGGCCGCAGCCTGGTCGGTCCGGACGTATTCGTAGCCGGAACGCCCCCGGTAACGCTGGTCCCCACCCGAACAGAAGGCGTAGCCGCCGTCCTTGGGGCTGGGGCCGTTGCCGGCCAGCAGCACCGCCACCACGTCTGGGCTGTCGGCCGCGTGCCGTAGGACCTGGATTAGTTGGTCCACGGTAATGGGGGAAAAGGCGTTGCGGACTTCCGGCCGGTTGAAGGCGATCCGCACCCACGGCTGGTCGATGGCGTCCCCACCCGTGCGGTCAACCCCCCGGTGGTAAGTAATGTCGGTCAGGCTGGGGAAGCCAGGCACCGCCCGCCAGGCGGCGGGGTCAAAACCATCAGAAACCGGTGCAGGCAAAGGCGGGCTGCTCATGTCACACAAGGCTAGTGGCCGCAGCCACTCCCAGGGCCCCGCCGGCCCCAGGTCGGCCACCCGGGTCCAGGTCCAAGGTGGCCACTTCCAGAGCCCCACCAGCCCCGAGTTGGCCACCCGGGTCCAGGTCCAAGGTGGCCATTTTCCCGGTCGCGTTGGCCACCCGGGTCCAGGTCCAAGGTGGCCACTTCCAGCCAGGTTCGTCAGGCGGGGACGGGTCCCAGGTGACGAGAGCCGTCGCCTGGGTGGCCATCCGGGTCCAGGTCCAAGGTGGCCATTTTCCCGCCGGGTTGGCCACCCGGGTCCAGGTCCAAGGTGGCCACTTTCCCGCCGGGTTGGCCACCCGGGTCCAGGTCCAAGGTGGCCACTTCCAGAGCCCCACCAGCCCCGAGTTGGCCACCCGGGTCCAGGTCCAGGGTGGCCAAACCGCTCGGGCGACACGATTCGCAAAGCGCCCGGGCGGCGTTTCCGCAGGCCACGAATCACCTCTTAGACTTAAGGGCGTGGTCCCCAGCACGGCTTTCGGTCGGCCGCGGGCGTACCAGATTCCCCTGGTGGCGCGCTTCCGCGGCACCACCGCCCGCCACGGGTGGGTGTGGCGCGGGCGCGCCGGGTGGGGCGAGTTCTCACCGTTTGACGACTACCGGCCGGCCGACTGCATCCCCTGGCTGTTGGCCGCCCGCGAGGCGGCCGATTTTGGCTTCCCGCCGCCCCTGCGCCAGCAAATCCCAGTCAACGTCACCGTCCCGGCCGTGACGCCGGAGATGGCGGCCAGCCTGGTGGAAAGTAGCGGCGGTTGCCGCACCGCCAAGGTCAAGGTTGGCGAGCGCGGCCACACTCTGGCCCAGGAAAGGGCCCGGCTGGCGGCTGTCCGGGAAGTGCTGGGCCCGGGCGGACGCATCCGCGTGGATGCCAACGGGGCCTGGGACGTGGACACGGCGGTGCGTAACCTGGCCGCCCTGAACCGGGCCGCGGGCGGCTTGGAATATGCTGAGCAGCCTTGCCGCACCACCGCCGAACTGGCCGCGGTCCGCCGCCGCAGTTCCGTGCCGGTGGCGGCCGATGAGTCAATTCGCCGAGCGGCGGACCCATTCGAGGTCAAACGCCTCGAAGCGGCGGATGTGGTGGTGCTCAAGGTCCAACCCCTAGGCGGGGTGCGGGCCTGCCTGGACCTGGCGCTGCGCCTGGAACTACCGGTGGTGGTGTCCAGTGCGGTCGAAACCTCGGTGGGCCTGGCAATGGGCGTGGCACTGGCGGCGGCGTTGCCCAAGCTCGAGTTCGCCTGCGGCCTGGCCACCGGTCAACTGCTGGTCGGTGACGTGGTGCGGGACCCGCTGCGCGTGGTGGACGGGTGCATCGAGGTG
>JAISTN010000399.1 GCA_031272565.1 Bifidobacteriaceae bacterium | reverse complement strand
TCGTTGACGCACCACTGGGCGTGGATGCCGTCCAGCCGGGCGGCCGTTTCCACTACTTCGGTTGACGGAGTGCCGGGGTAGCCGCAAGCGAAACCGGCGCCGGCTCGCACCGCGCCATGGGCGATAGCTTCATTGCCTGACATTAGGAGCTGATTCATGAGAACCCCGATTCTACCGGCTCGCACTGCCACACCGGGAGCCAAGGTGGGCGGGGTGGCCGGCGCCTTGGCGGCGCCGGCCACCCCGGGCCGTCACAGCTCCCGGATCACCAGGTTCCGCCAGCGCACCACCGCGCCGGGCGCCCAGCGGGCCTCGCCCATGCCCGGGTCGTTGTCATGGACCTCCAGGGCGATGTGCCCTTGGCGGCCCAACAGTGCCAGCACCTGGTCCCGGTCATAGAGCGGGAAACCGGTGATGGCGGCCGTGTCAACCTGGTATAGCTTCAGCCCGTTGAGCCAGGTGGTCAGGACCGGGTAGGTCCCTTCGCAGCGGACCTGGAACTCGTTCCAGCCGCCAAAACGCCAGGTGCGTAGGAAGTCCTCCGGCGCCACCGCGTGGCTGAGCGACGCCCTCTTGACCGGCGTCACCGGCTCCAGGGTCGTGGCCGGCGTCTCCACCTGCAACGCCTTGGGCCGGCCGGAGCGGTCCCGCACCACGTCCAGGTTGAACGCCAGCAGATGGAAGCCGCCAATGCCGTTGCCGTAGAAACCGCCAATCGAACCGGACTTGCGGTGGTCGATCAGCACCTGGAAACCCTGGGTGCCGCGTGGCGTGGCCCGCAGCAGCACGCCCGTGTCGGCCGGCCAATCCGGCCGCACTTCGAAACGCAACTCGAAGTCGCCAAAGGTCTGGTCCGTCACCAGGTAGCCGCCAAAGCCGGTCACCTCCTGGCCGCCCACGATGGCGCCATCCTCCACCCACCAACGCCCGCTGGTGGCGGCGGCCGCCCGGTAGCCGGCCGAAGCCGGGTCGATCACCTCGTCCGTGCCAGGCGCCTGGGCGGTGGGCAGCCGCGGCACGGCGTGCCAGCCCGCCAAGGTCTGGCCGTCAAACAGGGGCCGCCAAGCGCCGGCGGCCACCCCGCCGCTGTCACTCCCGGCAGGCTGCCGGGCAACCGCCACCGCGTCCGCCGGCGCGGCCGGGCCGGCCATCTCAGGCCACCGGGTAGGCGACGTAAGCGAAGCGGTCCGAATCCGGCGCCCACGAGTTGACATTGATGGTGCCCTGGCCGCCAAAGAAGCCAATCCGGGCGACTTCGTGGCGGCACAGCGGATCGGCCACCACCAAGTAGACCGCCTTGTTGGCCGGGTGGCCCAGAGTGCCGGGCGGGAAGGAAATGTAGACCAGGCGGGCGCCATCGGGCGCCAGGTGCGGGAACCAGTTGACCCGCTCGTCAAAGGTCAGTTGCTCAATGCCGTTGCCGTCCGGCTGGGCCCGGAAGATCTGGGAGTGACCGGGTAGTTCGGAGGCCCGTTCGGAGTTGAAGTAGAGCCACTGGCCGTCGGGGCTGAACTCGGAGCCATCGTGCGGCTTGGGGCTGTCCGTCACCTGGCGGGTCTCCCCGGTGGCGCGGTTGAACGAATAGATGTTGTAGACGGCGCCATCGGCCCGGGCCGCCCCGCCAATGTGCACCAGCAGGTTGCCGTCGGGTGAGACGCCGTGCAGATAGTGGGCCATCAGGCCGTCATCGTCACGGGTGACCCGCTCGGCCGGCCCGCCAGCCAGTGGGAAACGATAGATGTGGCCGTCTTCGGCCGTGCCAAAGATGTGCACCCCGTCTGGGTCCAGCACATGGTCGTTGTTGAAATCGTTGCGGTCTCCGGACTGGATGGGGCTGA
Source organism: Bifidobacteriaceae bacterium (assembly GCA_031272565.1). GTDB lineage: Bacteria > Actinomycetota > Actinomycetes > Actinomycetales > WQXJ01 > JAISSX01. Next base: position 725 of record JAISTN010000399.1, on the reverse strand, counting down.
CCTGGCCGCTGGCCAGGTCCAGCCGGTAGATGGTGCCCTCTTCGTTGAAGACCAGGGCGCTGCCGTCCAGGGTCCAGTTGGGGGCCTCGGCCACCGCGGCGGCCGTTTCGTAGACCACCTGGTCCGCCCCGGTCGAGACGGTGTAGAGGTGAATTTGGCTGACTTGACCCGGCAACAGGGTGCGCCAGGGGCTGGGGGCCTCGCTCATGGGTTGAGCACCTTTCTTGATCGATGGTTGGGACCCTGGGGCGGGGCCCGGCTGGTTTGAGGGGCCAGGCCCCGCCCGGGGCCAGGGGTTGATTCAGTTGTTCGGTGATTCAGTTGTGCCGGCTCACTTGAGGGCACCGGCCGCCATGCCACGTTCGAAGTGCCGCTGCAACGAGATGTAGGCGATGATTTCCGGCAGGGCCGCCAGGACGGCGCCGGCCAGGATCTTGGTTTGGTCGTCGGTGTAGCGAGTCTTGAACGAGTTGGGCAACTGGGTGACCACCATGTGGCCCTCGGTGTTGCCCAGCAAGACCAGGGGCAGCAGGTAGCTGTTCCAAGCGTTGATCAGCACCAGGATGCAGATCGCCACGGCCATCGGCTTGGCCAGCGGCATCACCACGTGCCAGAACTGGCGCCAGGTACTGGCGCCGTCGATCCGCGCCGCCTCCAGCAGTTCGTCCGGGATGCCGTCAACGTAGCTGCGGGTCAGCAGCGTGGTAAACGGGATCTGCAGGGCG
>JAISTN010000376.1 GCA_031272565.1 Bifidobacteriaceae bacterium | reverse complement strand
TGAGCTAATGGCGCGCGGTCCAATAGCCTAACACGCCCTTGGACCAGTCATGAACGCCGCCGGGTCTGGGCGGGCGCGGCGTCTGCCAACGGCACTGGCCGTAGGGCCGCAGGTCAGCGCTCCTGAGGCCCTACAGATACATGCCTTGGCCCTCGGTTTCGGGTGTGTCCTGAGCCACACCGTGGACGTCGCGTTCCCGCAGCAGCAGGTAGGTTTGGCCGCTCAGTTCGATCTCGGCCCGGTCCTCCGGGTCGAACAGGACCCGGTCGCCCACCGCCACCTGGCGTACGTGGGCGCCGGCGCCCACTACGAAGGCCCACGCCAGGCGTTTGCCGACGGCCGCCGTGGCCGGGATTAGGATGCCGCCGGCCGAGCGCCGCTCCGCTGATTCGGCATCGAGCATGACCAGCAATCGGTCGCCCAGTAGACGCACCGGCAGCGGGCCGTCTGGCAGTTTGGGTGGTGCGGGCGGCTTGGGGGCCAGGGCAGTTGGGCCCGGCTCGGCCGTGGCCGTCCCCTCGCCTTCCGTGGTGCCCGATGCCGCCACGCTACCAAGCCCGGCTGGCTGAGGCTTCACTTGCTGCGCCTGACGGCCCGCAGTGTGATCCAGGTGGCCAGCAGGGCCAGGACGCCGGAGGCGGCCACGAGCAGCGAGGGCTTGGGTTTGCCGGCCGGGTCCAGGGTGGCGGCCTTCACCTTGGCTGTGGTTTCAGTCTTGGCGCGCTTGGCCAGCGCCCCCGGTGCGAGTTCAGCCTTCAGTTCGCTGACCGATTCGGCCACGATGCGCTGCTTCTCCGTCAACGCCTTGATTAGTTGCTCGGGCGAAGGTGACTTTGCCATGTCACCAGCCTAGCGCCCCGCCCAGTTCTCGAAGGGGCCCAAACTGACTACTGGGTTCAGACGGCCGGCGCCAGCTCGGTGGCGGCCATGACATTGGCCTTCCGGGTGGTGCTGGCCGGTGGTTGCCCGGCGGTGCCCAGGGTGGCGCGGCGGTGGATCACGTCCCCGGTGGCATATTCGGCAATGAAGCGTTGCAGGAGGGCATTGACGGACGTGTCCTCGGTCAGCGCGCGGCGGTGCGCGCAACGCAACAGGTAGGCATCGACGTTCACAGTAATGGGATGAATCACGCTGTCCAGGGAAGCAGAATTGCTGGTCTGAGTGCCACCTAGGACCCGGCTTTTCCGCGGTGGGCGTACCACTTTGCTCAGAGCGAAGAGGGCCCCGGCGGGGCTGCCACCTGCACCGACGCCTGGTGGCAGCGTTCACATCGGGGTGACTGGTCCGTGTTCACCAGCCACTCGGTCCTGGGCCCGGGGCTAAGAGGCCGGCCGGTTGGTGTCGACCAGGCGCCAGATGACGCCCGGCACGGCGTCTACCCGGTGGTCGCCAGGGGTCTGGGGCAGGCCGGCCAAGGCCGCCACGCCGTCCGGCGTCAGCGAGACCTGGGCCGGCTGGTCGGCCTGGGACACCGTCCGGATGGGGCCGGCGGCCGGTTCCGGCAGGAACTCGACGGCGTCGTTGGTGCCGTAGAGCGTGATGGTCCGCCCAAAGGGCAGCCGCGAAGCGATTGACCGGGCCAGGGTTGGTGGGGCCAAGGCTGACAGCGTCACCACCAGGCCGTCTGGCGATGGCGCGATGGCGAGGGTTTCAACCTGGGTGGCCTCCAGGCTTGAGCCTTCGCGCTGCTGGCCTGCTTCCACCAGGGCCAGCAACGCGGGGTCAGAATCGAGCCCCGGGCGGTCCATGATCGTGATGCCCCGGGGCCAGCGCTGGCCGATCACGTCCAGCACGCCATCGGTATGCCACTCCACGACATGGGTCAGCTCGGCCGCCGTGATGCCCACGCCTTGGACAAAGTGGACCAGGCCGGCGGGCGTTTGGAGCGGCGTACCCACGGGATCATCCGTGAAGGCCAGTGCCGTCAATTGTGTGTTGGCGCCCTGGGCGATGGGCCCGTTGCCGTCCAGGTGGTGGCGGGCGTAGATGACGTTGCCGGAACGGAAGACGTAGCGGGCCAGGTTTTGCAGCATGTTGGCCACCCACAGCGGTGGCTTGGCGGCCGGGTCCAGCGCGGACGGATCGGCCAGCCGGAAGGTCATTTCGATGCCGTAGCCGGAAACTTGGCCAGGCTCGGTGGCCGGGGTGGTGCCGTACAAGTCGGAGTAGCCGTAGGTGACATAGTGCCAGTGCGGCACGGGGTTGGCGGCCCGGTAGACCGAAATGCCGTCTAGCGGGTCGTTGCCACCTAACGCCCATTTGAGCAGCGTGGCGTAGTGCAGCGGTTCTTGCCCCGGGTAGGCGGCGGCGAAGTGGTTGGTGATGGCGTCCCAGCCGGGGGCCTCGTCGTCTTCCGGGGGCTCTGGCAGGCTCTTGGACTTACGTGAGAACAGTCCCATGACGAGATTCTCCCACCTGACCGGGCGACATCGGGCACCGCTGGTGTGAAAGCTGCGCCGGCCGGCTGCCGCCGGGCTGGACGGATGCCGGGCCGCGCCCGATGCCGCCGCGGGATTATGATTCAACTCTTGGTGTTTGCCCGGCGGTGGGGCCGGGCGGTACGACGCGCCAGTGGCGGAATTGGCAGACGCGCAGGATTTAGGTTCCTGTGCCTCCGGGCGTGCGGGTTCAAGTCCCGCCTGGCGCACCCAAGAGGTCTGGTTCAAACCCTTGCCAGCCTCGACCTTTTTTCCGCGTGCGTCCTTTTTTCGCTCTGGGCGCGTGTGGTCGGTGCGGCTGCCGTCGAGTTGGGTGGCGTGGTCGTGGATGGCAGCGAAGGGCAAGGCCTTTGATGACCTCGGTGGCGAGGTGGCAACCCAGCACGGCACCGTGTCCCAGCCGAGTTGGCGCACAGCCTGGATGCGGCGGCGACCACACAGGCAACTGCCCAGCCTCCGTGATCACGACCGGGGAGAGCAAGCCGAGGCGCTGGATCGAATCGGCCAAAGCGTCGATGTCGCCCAACTCCCGGCGGAACACCCCCTTCAGGCTGATCTCCTTCAAGGGTTTGGCGTCCACCAAGTAGCCGTCATCCCTGTCTCCGTGCCTTCCCGTCCGATGGGCTGATGGAAGGCAGGTAGGGCGTGCAACCGGAGGTGCATGCCCCAGGAACGCCTCGGCTCTGCTTTCCGTCAGTCGGCCAGAAGCCAGTCGAGCACGCTTTCGCGGCGAATCCCGTCGTACGACTGGGGCGAATGCCGGTCCAGGGTCAGTAGGTGCCGGGGTTCGTAGCCCGGAATCGCGCGCAGCGGGGCGAGTTCGCGCTCCAGGGTGGCAGGATCGTCCACGTTCAGGGCTACTTGGATGTAGGTTGTGCCACGGTGATCCTCGACGACGAAGTCGACTTCGTTGGTACCGATCTTTCCCGTGAAGACTCTTCCGGGGCGCCGCAGCAGTTCCAGGTAGACGATGTTCTCCAGCAGGTGGCCGGCATCAATCGGGCGGGCTCCCAGCAGCGCCCGGCGAAGCCCCGTGTCGACCACGTAGTGCTTTTCCCCCGACTCCAGGAGCCGCTTTCCGCGGATGTCCCACCGGGGCGCGGGATAGACAAGGAAGGCGTCGGTCAGTCCGGTCAGGTAGCTCTCAACAGTCTGCCTGCTGATCGGCCGGCCAGCTGACGTCATGGCGTCGGCGATGCGCTTGATCGAGGTCAAGTTGCCGATGTTGGCGAAGACAAACTCCGTGACGCTGCGCAACTGTGCGGTGTTTCCGACTCGCTGAGCCGTGGCGACATCTTTGAGCAGCACGGTGCTGGCGATCCCCTCAAGGTATTGGCGCACCTGGTCGTCGTCTTCGAGGTCTTTCACGAAGGGGAACCCGCCGAGACGGGTGTAGGCGTCGTACAGGTCAAGCAGCGGCGGTTCGGGGTCTTGGGGCGCCTTCGCCGACACGAACTCCGCGAATGACAGTGGCAGCAGGCGTTTTTCGACGTATCGGCCCGTCAGCAGCGTGGCCAGCGCCCCCGACAGCAGGCTCGAACTCGACCCAGTCAGGTATAGATCGACGCCGTCCAGGATGAACAAGCCGTCGACGACGCGCTCGAACTGGTCAGCATTCTGGATTTCGTCGATCAGGACGTATGTCCGGCCTTCTGCCTGAACCTGAGCCTTGATTCGTTCGTACAGCGCCACGTAGTCGGTCAGGAGCGGCCCGTATCCCGGATCTTCGAGGTTGAAGGTAACGATCCGCTCCTGCGGCACGCCGTCCGCACGCAGTTCGTCCTGCCATAGCCGCAGCAGCGTGGACTTGCCGCAGCGGCGCACGCCCGTCACCACTTTGATGACGCCCTTGTCGCGCCACTGCCGCAACCATGCCGTCGGCCCCGGGCGTGCAACCAGCTCTGTCATACTGCAAGTCTATCAACACTTTTCACAAGAAGACGTCACTTCAGCTGTTTCATTTGCATTTTTTGTGAGTGGTGGGGGTCTAGCAGGATTGGGCTCGTGGATTCCGACGAGGGCCATCAGGGCTGGCAGGAGATAGGGTACCGCGATGCCGAGTTCAGCGCGGGGGAGTTGTACGACCAACCGGGAGAGCCGATCACGCCGCCCCAACCCCGAGCGCCATCAAGGCCTGTGCCGTCCGCCGAGCAGGCGATGGCGGCCATGGGGATCATGATCCGGCAGATGCGCCACACCACCAAGCTCACCCAAGCCGAAGTCGCGCAGCGGGTCGGCCTGGCAGCGTCGGACATCTCCGCATTGGAACGCGGCAAGGCCGTGCCAAGCCCAGACACAGTCGCCCTCACCGCCCTGGCTACAGGCCACCGGCTGCGCCTCAGCCCCGAACCGGTGGTCGAGCCCGAGACTGCCACCTGAGGCATCCGCATTTCACACCAGAGCGTGCTGCCGGTCGAAGTCCCGCACGGTAGTGGCACCCACGCCCAGCCGGTCAGCGATGCGCTGATACGACCAGCCCTCCCCGCGCAGGCGCGCGATCTCGCTCCCGAACTTCAGCCGGGTACTTCCTTGGTGGTGCTGGCATGAATCTGATCCTTTCGCGAAATCAGACCCTCTACGAAACCGGTGTCGGTTCAAACTTCTCGGCCACCTTCACAGCCGTCATCCCTGGCCCGTACAAGGCCAGCATCTCGTCCACCTCGTCGGGCGTGAGAAAGGCTTGAGCGGTTTCAATTCGCTCGCCACAGGCCCCTGTGGGGTCCGAATAGCCGGTCTCAGAATCGCTCCTCAGCCACTCCGAACCGGTCCCTGACCAGCGCTGATACAACGCCCGCGCCCAAGGGGAAGGTTTGAAGACGCTACCCTTGGGAGCACAACGGGGAACCCTTGGGAGTACAGCCCCGTATGCGTATACTTAGGCGTATGCCACGCATCCAGGTCTACTTGCCCGATGATCTACACCGCCAGGTCAAGGAGTTGGGCCTGCCGGCTTCTGAACTGCTGCAGACCGCTGTGGCGGCCGAGGTCCGGCGGCGCGAACTCGTATGCCGCGCTGACCAGTACATCGAGGAGTTGCTGGCCGAGGTTGGCCAACCCTCGGAGCGCGAACTGGCCCGGGCGGACGCGATCACGGCCCGGCTTCAAGCCCGCGCCTTGGCGGCGGCGGCGGTCTGATGCTGGTTCTCGACTCCGGGGGCCTG
>JAISTN010000360.1 GCA_031272565.1 Bifidobacteriaceae bacterium | reverse complement strand
CCCAGGTAGGCCCCAACCACATCCGGGTTGGTGCGAACCTCCGCCGGCGTGCCCTCGGCGATGGTCTTGCCATAGTTGAGCACGTGGATGCGGTCGCACAAGTTCATGATCAGGTGCATGTCGTGGTCCACAATCAGAATGCCAATCCCTTTGGTGGCGGGCAGCGCCTTCAAGAAGGCCAGCAGGGCGGCGGTCTCTTCCTCATTCAGGCCAGCCGCTGGTTCATCCAGCAGCAAGAACTTGGGGTGGGCCGCCAGCGCCCGGGCGATCTCCAGGCGGCGCTGCCCGGCAAACGTCAACGACTTGGCCCGTTTGCCGGCCTGGTCAGCCAACCCGGTTTCCTCCAGCAGCCCGCTGGCGCGGACCTCGGCTTCCCGCCTGGGCACCCCCACGCCCACGGCCCCGGCCTCCACGTTTTCCAAGCAGGTCAGTTCCTTGAACAGGCGGATGGTCTGGAAGGTGCGGGTCAGGCCAGCCCGGGCCACCTTGGCCGCCGGGTAGTCGGTGGTGTCGGTGCCGTCAATCATCACGGTGCCGCCGGACTTGGGCAGTAGGCCGGTGATGACGTTGATGAAGGTGGTCTTGCCTGAACCGTTGGGACCGATCAGTCCCAGGATTTCGCCGGTCCGCAACTCCAGGCTGACGCCATCGACGGCCCGCAAGCCAGCGAAGTCCTTGTCCAGGCCGCGCACCGTCAAGACGGCGCCCGGCCTGGTCGGTGGGGGCTGCGCCCCCCCTGTTGGATCCGGCGTTGGCACCCCTACGAGGTCCGCCATGCCACGTCTCCCTTGCTTGCTGATGGTGCCCAGCGGGCCCGTCCCACCCGGCGGCGCCGGGCAGGAACAACGGCCCGCTGGGCCTTTGCCTTGATCCCCCGCTGGCCTACTTGGGCGGAATGACGTCCGGGATCTTCCAGCCCAGGAAGGTGGCCTGACCGTTGGTTAGGGACACCAGCGCAGCCGCCTTGTTGGGCTCGTGGCCGGAGGCGGCATCGGACCAGTCCAGTTGACCCGTCAGCAGTTCAAAAACGTTGTCTTCCATGTACTTGGCCATCTTGGCGCCGTCGGTGCTGTCGGTTTCCTCCATGGCCGCCGCCAACACCTTGACCACGTCGTAGCCGGCCATGGACCAGGGGGCGTCCAGTTCCTTGTCGTACTTCGCCTTGTAGGCGGCGGCGTACTCGTTGTAGCCGGTGACCGCTTCCTCGCTCAGGTAGCTGTGGGTGTCAAACACGATGTCGTTGGCGAAGTCCGGCCCCAACAGTTCGGCCAACGCCGGGTCGTCATAGGCGTCGCCACCGTAGATCGGAATGTCGATGCCGGCCGTGCGGAAGTCTTTCAGCACGGTGCCCAGATCAGGCATGTAGGAAGACACGTAGATGAAGTCCGGCGCCGGGTCCAGCGACCGGTAGTTGGCAATGAACGCGGCCGTGTCAACCTTGCCCTGCGAGAAGATGTCTTCCTTCAACACCGTGCCGCCAAGACCCTCAAAGGAGACCTTGAAGTACTGCGACAGCGACTTGGTGTAGTCGATGAAGTCATCGGTGATGACGTAGACGGACTTGAAGCCCTTGTCGTTGTAGGCGTATTCGGCCACTACCGCGCCCATGGTGGTGTTCCACATCGACAGGGTGAACTGCTTGTCACCCAGCATGTCGCTGCTGAACAGCGGTGACGAGGCGCACGGCGAAATGCCCACCAGGCCGTGCTCTTGGGCGGCCCGGGCGGCCGGGCCGCCAAAGTCATAGTCGGAAGCCGTGATGATGGCCACGGCACCCTGGTTGATTAGCTGTTCGGCCACTTCACCGGCCGTGGCGGCATCAGACTTGCCGTCCATGTTGGTGAACACCAAGGTCTTGCCGTTGACGCCGCCGGCGGCGTTGATTTCGTCAACCGCAATCTGGGCGCCTTCCACGGCGGGGGCGTCCAAGGGTGCCTGGATGCCGGTCAGGGACAGTGCGCCACCGATCACAATGGTGTCACTTTCGCTGGCGCTGTCCCCGCCGCCATCGCCGCTCCGGCAGGCGCTGACGGTCAGGGCGGTGGCGGCGCAGACAAGGCCCGCCAGCACGGCAACGTGCTTCTTCATGTTTACTACTCCTCTTGGATACCTGGAGGGTGGTGTCGCGCCGAAGCGCCTGGGTACGGCCCAGAGGCGACGGACAGCCGCGCGCTGGTAGGAAAGCCGCGCACCGCACATGTTACGCCTGCTGCGTTACGCGAAACGCCGTGTCGTGTAACAACACTCTGCCAGAGGTGAAAGAGGCGCCCGCAAGGCGCTCACCTGCGGGTCTGCTGGGAGCGGGGTCGCGGCAGAAGCTGACTGCCGCCCGTGTCGCCCAGTTGGCCGGGGCCGGTCCAGGCCGGCTGGTTGGCCGGGGCCAGGGCCGGGCGGAACCGCCGGTTAGGCGGTGGCGGCGGCGATGGCGGCGTCGTAGTTGGGTTCTTGCGCAATGCTGGACACCAGCTCGGTGTACAGCACCTGCCCGGCACCGCTGGCCACCACCACGGAGCGGGCCAGCAGGCCACGTAACGGGCCGTCCAGCATGGTGACGCCATAGGTTTCGCCAAAGTCAGACCGGAAGGCGGAGGCAACCACCACGTTGTCTATCCCCTCCGCGCCGCAGAAGCGGCCCAGAGCGAACGGCAAATCCTTGGAGATGCACAGCACGGTGGTGTCCGCCAACCCGGCGGCCAGTTGATTGAAGCGCCGCACCGAGGTGGCGCAGACGCCGGTGTCGATGCTGGGGAAGATGTTCAGGACCAGACGCCGGCCGGCCAGGCCTTGGCTGGTGATGTCGCTCAGGTCGGCGCCGGTCAGCGTGAAGGGCGGTAGCTGGGCGCCGGTGGCGGGCAGGTTGCCGGCGGTGGTGATGGGGGTCTCGTTGAAAGTCGTTGTTGCCATGAATCAATTCGGCCAGCCGCGTCCTGGCTGTGTCAACCCTGATCCACCAATTATGAGCGTGGCGAGTGGTGCCAGATGGGTGTGATGGCAAGGTGATGGCCCGCCGGCAGGCTGGAACGTCTGTTGAGCGTTGGCACCGCGGCCAGCGGGCCCACCTGGAGCTGCTCGGCAACCCAGAAGCGGTGGATCCGGGGTCAACCTTCCAAGGGATGGTGCCGGCTGACGGAGCGCCTCCGGGTGGACGGTTGGGGCGGCGTTGGCGGCGGCGCCAACCGGCCCCTCACTGGCTGGGCAGCGCCGCCACCAACCGGTCCACAATCTGCTTCAGCACCGGCCGGGGCGTGGCAAAGTTGAGGCGCACGTGGCCGGCCCCGCCGGTGCCCCAGGCCGCGCCATCGGTCAACGCCACCTTGGCCTGGGTGAGAAAGTAGCGGCCGGGTTGACGCCACAAAGGGTCGGCATCGGGCGCCAGGTCTGGCCCCAAACCCAGACCGCGCACGTCCAGCCAAGCTAGGTAGGTGGCCTCAGGCGGTCTGTGCCCAATTCGCCCCGCGCGGGTCGCCAGTTGCGCCGCCAGCCAGTCCCGGTTGGCTTGTAGGTAGGCCAGGACCCGGTCCAGCCACGGCTGGCCCTCCCGGTAGGCGGCGACGTTGGCCAGGGCCCCCATGGTCGATGGGGCGGAGTGCTCCTCCAGGTTCAACGCCCGCCAGCGGGCCAAGTGATCCGGGTTGGTGAAGATGACCTGGGCGCACTTCAAGCCCGGGATGTTCCAGCCCTTGGCGGCGGACACGGCCGTGATAGTGTGCGCCGCCGCGACCTCGCTCAGGGCGGCGAACGGCTGGTGCCTCACGCCCTGGCCGGGGAAGACCAGCGGCGAGTGGATCTCATCGGCAAACACCAGCGCCCCGGTCCGCTCCACCACCCGTTCCAGGATGGCCAGGTCGGCCTGGCGCCACACCCGGCCGATTGGATTGTGGGGGCTGCACAGCAGAATCATGCCGGCGCCTTGGTGGACGGCGTCCAGCAGGCCGGCCTCGTCAAAGGTTGGCCCGTCCGGCCCCGGCACCAGCGGCACATCGATGCGCCGCCGGCCCATCTCCGGCGGTGTGGCCACCAGGCCAAAGTAGGTTGGCGTCGGCACCACGACAGGGCTGCCCGGCTCGGTGAAATACTCGATGGCCAGGTGCAGCGAGCGCATCACGTCCGTCACCGGCCGCACCGCCGCCGGGTCAACCTGCCAGCCAAATTGGGTGGCCTGGTATTCGGCACAGGCCTGGGACAACACTTCGGCCCTTGTACGGGACAGATAGCCCAGGCCGGCGCCGGCGGCCCCCTGATGCAACGCCTGGGTCACCGCCGGCGCCGTGCCAAAGTCCATTTCCGCAACGTGGGCCGGCAGCACGTCCGGCGGGTAGTGCGACCACTTCTCCCAGCCCAGCGCCCGGAGTTGCTGCGCGGTGACCTGGTCGAAGGCCGCTTCGGTGTCTGTGTCATTGGTCACCGCCTCAGCTTACGTCCGCACCGCCACGGACCGCGTTGTGGTGTCGGCTCTTGACGGGCCGAGTAATCTGACTGTCGCGTGGGTCAACGGCGACCCACGTCTGGCCCTCCCCTGGCGCGACACCGCCACGCCCCCAACCCCCTCCCAACCGGGGCTGGCCACCCGGGTCCAGGTCCAAGGTGGCCACTTCCAGCCCGGTTCGTCAGGCGGGGACGGGCCCGAAGTGACGACTTCCAGGGCCCCGTGGGCCCGGCGTTGGCCACCCGGGTCCAGGTCCCAGATGGCCACTTCCAGAGCCCCGCCGGCCCCCGGTTGGCCACCCGGGTCCAGGTCCCAGATGGCCACTTCCAGAGCCCCGCCGGCCCCCGGTTGGCC
>JAISTN010000352.1 GCA_031272565.1 Bifidobacteriaceae bacterium | reverse complement strand
GTTGCCCAGCGACTTCGACATTTTCTGGCCGGCGTAGGCCAGCATCCCGGTGTGCATGGTCAACCGGGCCGGCGTCTCCAGGCCGGTCAGGGCCCGCAGGTGGGAGAGGGACATTTCGTGGTGCGGGAAGGCCAGGTCGGAGCCGCCCCCCTGCACGTCCAGGGGCAGGGTCAGTTCATCGTGGGCGATCACGCCGCATTCGATGTGCCAGCCCGGCCGGCCCCGGCCCAGGGTGCGCCCGTCCCAGGACGGTTCGCCGGGGCGTTCGGCCCGCCACAGGAGCGGGTCGAGCCGGTGCCGCTTGCCGGGCCGGTCCGGGTCGCCGCCGCGTTCCGCGAAGACCCGGTCGGCCGCCAGTTCGTCTAGGCCGGCCACCTGACCGAAGAACGGATCGGCCGAAAGGTCGGCGTAGACGTCGCCCAGGGTGCCCGCCGGGGCGTCCTCGACCGGCACGCGGTAGGCGTAGCCGGAATCCAAGAGCCGCTCCACGGCCGCCACGATGTGCGGCGTGGTCTCGATGACGCCGCGGTAGAAGTCCGGCGGGATGACCCGCAGCGCGGCCATGTCGGTGCGGTAAAGCTGGGTTTGGGAGGTTGCCAGTTCGCGCCAGTCACGGCCGGTGGCGGTGGCGCGTTCCAACAATGGGTCATCGACATCGGTCACGCCTTGGGCGTAGCGCACCGTGATGCCGGCATCCCGCCAGGCCCGGACCAGCAAGTCAAAGGCCAGGTAGGTGGCGGCGTGGCCAAGGTGGGTGGCGTCGTAGGGTGTGATGCCGCACACGTATAGGCTGGCGACCTCGCCGGTGGCGGATGGTTCCAGGCGTCCGGACATGGAGTTGAAAACGCGCGGAATGTCGCCCTGGCCAGGGATCACACTCACCGTCGGGCCGGTCCATGCACGCACGGGCCATAGCTTAGCAACCGGCACCGTCGATGCGGGCTACTCCTGAGTGGGAGCCAGGTTTCAAGGGCAGCCGCGGGATAGGGTTCCACCTGTGGAGTACCGCAACGTAGGGCGCACCGGCTTGGCCGTGTCGGATTTGGGCCTGGGCACGATGACGTGGGGCCGGGACACGGATGAGATGGAGGCGGCCGATCAGCTAGCGGCCTTCCTGGATCAGGGCGGCACGCTGGTGGACACGGCCGGGTCATACGGTGACGGCGAAGCGGAAGCGTTGTTGGGTTCGCTGACGGCCAGCGGCGCCTTCGCCAACCGGCGCGACCTGGTGATCTGCACCAAGTCCGGGGTGGCCAGCCGGGGCGGCGAGCCGGTGCCGGACGCCTCCCGCGGCAACCTGCTGGCCTCGCTGGACGATTCTTTGACCCGCTTGGGCACCAGCTATGTCGACCTCTGGCTGGTGCAGGGCCCGGACCCAGCCACACCGCTGGAGGAAACTGCCTCCGCGCTGCGCAGCGCGGTGGCCAGCGGCCGGGCCCGCTACGCCGGCCTGTCGAACTGCCCGGCCTGGATGGCCGCCCGCTTCTGGCACTTGTTGCAACCGGACCCCAGCTTGGCGGCCCTGGAGATGGAGTATTCGTTGCTGGAACGCGGTGTCGAACGCGAGGTCTTACCGGCCGCTGCCGCCCTGGGTTGTGGCCTGTTGGCCTGGTCGCCGTTGGGCCGCGGGGTCCTGACGGGCAAGTACCGCCATTCGGTGCCGGCCTATTCGCGCGCCGCCTCACCCCACCTGAGTGGCTTTGTCCAGCCGTACCTCAATTCCGCGGCGGCGGCCGTTGTTGAAGCGGTGGCTACGGCGGCGGAGGGTTTGGGCCGGGCCCCGGCCGATGTCGCCCTGGCCTGGGTCCGGTCGCGGCCGGGCGTGGCCTGCGCCATCTTGGGGGCGCGCACGGGAGCGCAGTTGCGGACCATCTTGGCGGGGGCGGGCCATGATTTGCCGGGCGAGATCGCGTCTGCCCTTGATGAGATCAGCGCGCCGGCGCTGGGCTACCCCGAAAGGCTCTGAAGGCTACGCCAGAGCCTCAGGCGTCAACCTCGTCGTCGTCGAACAGGTCGTCATCGTCTTCCAGATCGTCATCTTCGTCATCGTCATCGTCGTCGATGTCTTCCGCGTCCTCGTCGTAGACCAGGAACGGGGTGTCGATGCCATAGGCCTCATAGAGAGCTTCGTCATAGGTTTCGAAAGCGTCAATCAGCGTCTTGTAGGCGGAGACGTAGGCGGGATCTTCTTCGCCCCTTCCGCTGGCGGCGGCGGCGAAGTGCTGATCCAAGGCAGCGGTTAGGCGGTCCAGGGCGGCGCGGGGTTCAGCGATCATTTCAGCAGACTAGCAGTTCACCGGCCCCGCAACTGTGACCAAGGCCCCTTCCAGGCGGGCACGCTAGCATACAAGGGTGCACACGGAAGATGCGTGGCTAGCCAAAGGCGGCTCCTACGAATACAGAGTGATGACTGTGCCTCCCACTCTGCCGCGTCATGAAGTCCGGCAGATGATAGCTGACCAGGCCGAATATGGCCGGTGGGAGATGTCCCGCTCTGCCCACTACTGGGGTGGACACAAGCGCGTCTGGCTGCGACGGAAGGTCCTCAAGGTCCAGTCGACGTTGTAGCCCGGACGGGCGGTTGTCAGCAGTGCAACAGGAAATCCGCCAGCACGGCGGTGCCCCTGGTGAGTGAATCTACCGGTACACGTTCGTCGACCCCATGGAACATGGCGGTGAAGTCGAAGTCCGGTGGCAGGGCCAGCGGCACAAAGCCGTAGCCGTGGATGCCCAGGCGGCTGAAGGCCTTGGCGTCGGTGCCGGCGGACAGCAGGTAGGGCAGCACCGTGGCGGACGGGTCGGCCTGCCCGATGGCGCCCGCCATCGCCTCAGTCAGCGGCACCGGGAAGGGGTTCTCCACCGCCACGTCGTCGTGGATCGCCTCAATGGCCACTCCGGGGCCGGCAAGTTCGCGGACCTTAGCCCAGGCGGCATCGTGGTCCCCCGGCAGTGGCCGCATGTCGATGGTGCCGGCGGCTTCGCCCGGCACCACATTGACCTTGTAACCGGCTGTCAGGCCGGTGGCGTTGACGGCGGTGGCGGTCGAGGCGGCGACAAAGCGCTGGGCCGGCCCCAGGGCGTCGATCACGGCCCGGACCGAGGCCGGGTCGGCCAGGTCCAGCGGCAGGCCGGTCAGGTCTGCGACGCCCCGCAGCAGGGCCTGCATGGTGGGGGTCAGGTGCATCGGCCAGGCGTGGCCGGCGATGGCGCTGACAGCGGCGGCCAACCGGGCCACGGCGTTGTCCGGGTTGATGGCGGAGCCGTGCCCGGCTGTGCCGGTGGCCACCAGCTTCAGCCAGGCCAGGCCCTTTTCCGCCGTCTGGATCAGATAGACGCGCCGGCCGGCCACCCAAGTGGAAAAGCCGCCTACCTCGCCCACCGCCTCGGTGGCGCCGGCGAACAGGTCCGGGTGGTGGTCCACCAGCCAGTGGGCACCCAGCTTGCCGCCGGCTTCCTCATCGGCCAGGAAGGCCAGCACGATGTCGCGCGGCGGCTTGACGCCTCGCTTGGTCCAGTCCGCCACCACGGCCAGCATCATGGCGTCCATGTCTTTCATGTCGACCGCTCCCCTGCCCCACAGGCAGCCGTCGCGCAGTTCGGCGCCAAACGGGTCGGCCGTCCAATCCGCGGTTGCGGCTGGCACCACGTCGAGGTGGCCGTGCAGCACCAGGGCCGGGCGGGCGGCGTCGGCCCCCTCCAGGCGCAACACAACCGAGCCACGCCGGGGCTCCGATTCGGCGTAGAACGGCTCGTAGCCCAGGTCTTGCAGCAGGCCGATGACGTATTCGGCGGCCGCGCGTTCGCCTTGGGCGGCGTCATCGCCGGTGTTGGTGGTGTCGAAACGGATCAGGTCCTGGGCAATGGCCAAGGCGTGGTCGCCAAGCGCGGCCGGGCTGAAGGCTGGTTCATGGGTAGCCATGCTTCAACGGTAGCCCGGCGGCGGCCGGTTGGGGCCCATTCATGGGCTGATTCGTGATCCTCCGTGGGCGCTACCGGCGGCGGTGGCCGATGGCGCCCGCGCTGGGCTGGTAGTCTGCAACCGGCTCGCATACCCCCTAGCTCCGGAGGCCCTGTTGACACCACGCGCCGCCTACACGCGGATCGGTTTGGCGCTGGCCGGGGTGGTCCCCGGGTTGGTTGTGGCCTTGGGGCCGTTTGAGCCCCCGGCCCCGGTCGGTATTGCCATCTTTGGCTTGGCCATCTGGTGTGCTGCCACGCTGCTGGAATGGGCGGCCGAGACGGCGGAAATGGACATCACCGGGTCCCTGGCCATGGCTCTGCTGGCGATTGTTGCGATCCTGCCGGAGTATGCCGTGGACGTCTACCTGGCGTTCACGGCCGGCACCAACCAGGAGTACGAGGCGTACGCCTCGGCCAACATGAACGGCGCCACCCGGTTGCTGATTGGCCTGGCCTTACCGCTGGTGGTGCTAGTGGGAATCAGTTCGCGCCGGCGCCAGGCCCGGCGGGCCGGCACTGAGCAGCGGGCCAGCGCCATCGCCGACTGGCTCGACATCACCCATGACCACCGCGGCACCATGGGGTTTCTGGCCCTGGGCGCCCTGATCGCAGTGCTGGCGCCGCTGACGGCCCAGGTCCACGCCGGCCTGGGCGGCGGGCTGCTGATCGTGTTCATCGTCTTCCTGTGGTACACCAGCCGGGGTGAGGTCGAAGAACCCAACCTGGTGGGGGTTTCGGCCTTTCTGGGCACCATGGCCAAGGGGCAGCGCCGGGCTTGGGTGGTGGCCATGTTTGTGGTGGCCGCCGGCACCATCGGCCTGGGCGCGGAGCCGTTCTGTGATTCGCTGGTGGAAACCGGCCACCAGTTGCACATCAATGAGGCGTTGTTGATCCAATGGCTGGCGCCCCTGGCTTCCGAGGCACCAGAGTTCATCATCGCCTTGACCTTGGCTTCGCGCCACAACGCCGCCGGGGCCGTGCTGATGCTGTTGACCTCGATGGTCAACCAGTGGACGGCACTGGTCGGTTCGCTGCCGTTTGCCTTCTGGCTGGGCGGTGGCACCTATTCGCTGCCACTGGATGCCCACCAGGTGGAGGAGTTCCTGCTGACCGGTTCGGTCACGGCGGTGGCCTTGTCGCTCATGATCGACCTGAGAATCCAGGCCTTTGGCTGTTGGTTCATGCTGGCTGTGTTCGCGGCCGAGTTTGCCCTGCCGGACGAACACGCCCGCCTGATCCTTGCGGCCATCAACGCCGTGGCGGCGGTCTTCTTCTTTATCCGCGGCCGGCGCCACATTGTGCCGCTGTTGAAGACGCCCTTCGTCAAGGCGCCACCTAAGACCGGCTGAGCGGCCTGGCTAGATGGCTTGGCTCAGGGCAGCGCCCGGCGTAGGGCACCCGGGGTCATGACCTGGGCCCCGGCGGCTTTGACCCGCTGGGCCAGGTACTTGTCCGCGGTCACCACCACGGCCGCCGATGCCGGGTTGGGACTGGTTTCCTCCAGGCGGGCCACGGCGGCAGCAGCTTCGCGGACGATCTGGTCGTCCCCCTCCCCCGGCGCCCCCACCACGTTGACCGTGGACGGGCCGCCGGGCTGGGCAGCGATGGGCTTCGCTTGGCCCTCTACCACCAGCGTGATGGCGGGCCACCAACCGGACACGTCCGGCCCCGCCGGGTCGATCAGCGCCTGCGCCAGGCCGCTGGTGGCAAGCGCCGCCAGGTCCTGAAGCAAGCGGCCGGCCGCGCCCGCCCGGTCGTGCCACCAGCCGTCCGGCCGCGAACCGACCACGTTGGCGCCGTCCACGATCAGTTCTAGCCGGGCGCCCAGCAGCGGCGCCAGCGCCGGCCAGGTGGCGGCAAAGCCGGGGTGCAGGGGGCGGCCGTCGGCCGGGTTGGCGGTCCAGTCATGGCCGGCTGATTCCCAATCGGCCGGCCCCAGGGCCACGGTCAGTCCAGGGGCGGCCTCGGCCGCCACCGTGGTGTAGGTCCAGTTGCCGTGCGCTTCGATTCGCCACCAGCGCGGGCTGACGGCGGCCGGGTCGATCCCGGCCTCTTCCTGCGCCTCCCGCAGGGCGGTGGCCAAAGGCTTTTCGCCGGTCCGGCGGGCACCGCCTGGCAGGCTCCAGGTGCCAGGGTTGTGGGTCCTGGCACCCCGCAGTTGCAGCAAGACCTCGCTGCCCGCCTGAGTTCCCGCGGCGCCATCGGGCACCGCGTCAGCGGGCATCGGGGCTGGCCGGCTCAAGAGCAAACCGGCGGCCCCCCATAAACCCCAGTGACGTTGCCCGCAGGCGCAGTCGACAAAGCCATCCGCCTGGTCGGTTGACGTTGGGGGGACTGCGCTGCTCAAGCCTCTACCCCCGCCGGCCGTAGTCAGCATTGGCCGCCAAGATGCTCACCAGGCCGGGCATGGCGGCCTCGATCTGGTCCAGGCAATGCTCAAAGTCCTCCGCCCCGCCGTACCACGGGTCGTCAATGTCAAGCTCCCAACCCTGGGGTTGACCGGTGCAGGCCGGGTCGAATTGGCGCAGCAGGTAGACCCGGTCCGGGTTCGCGCCGCGCCGCTCCAGGGCCTTGACATGGCCCATGGTCATGGCGATCAGCCAGTCATGCTGTTCGATTTCGGCCTGGGTGATGCGGTGCGCCCGGTGGCTGCGGCCCTCTGGGTAGCCGCGGGCGACCAGCGCCCGGGCGGCCCGCCGGTCCACCGGGTTGCCGTGCTCTTCGGATGAGATGCCGGATGAGGTCACGGCCACCCGGCCGGCCAGGCCCGCCTGCTCCAAGGCCTGCTGCAGCACGATCTGCGCCATCGCGGAGCGGCAGATGTTGCCCGTACACACCATGTTGACCGTGATCATCCCACCATTGTGCGGCATCGGGGGCCGGACGGGCCAAGGACAGGCCGGGCGCTTGCTCCCCCGGGCTGAGCGCCGCGGGCCCGGGCCGGTTAGCATGATCTCCATGGCAAAGAAGATCATCGTGACGATCGTCAAGATCATCTGCAGCCTGCTCGTCATCGTGGTGGTGGCCGTGGGTCT